>CAILXE010000482.1 GCA_903838095.1 uncultured Chlorobiaceae bacterium | reverse complement strand
GAGATGCACGCCTCCTGCCCTGGTGCGTCCACCAGGATACCGTTACTGAGCCCCACGAGCCCTTGACCACTGCCGGATGATGCGCTTCCGATTCTGCCAGCTCACCAACCCGATCGGTGAAAGCCACTGCCTCAAGGAAGTCTCCAAATGCCTCGATGCCGCTAAACCTTTTCAACCGCACACAGATATCATCCGGGGAGATTGTTCACCAACCGTTTGGACTGGGAATCACGCATCTGGCTTGAGCCTGCAGGGCAGGGCATTGCAAAGCATGTGACTCGGTTGTTTCGGGTGCCTTGCCGCTCCTTCCATCCCCGAAAAACTCGATATGGGCACAGTCGGCATAAAGCTTTCTGATTTTCATTATATTATACCCGCTTGATCAACCGGCAAAACCGTCACTGAGATAACAGATTATTATTATGTATGCCTTTACGCTTGAGATGAGTGTTCGTGATTATGAGTGCGACATGCAGGGGATTGTTAATAACAGTGTCTATCAGAACTATATTGAGCATGTCAGGCACGAATATCTCAAGAAGGTCGGTATCGATTTCAGCGAGTATACCCGTCAGGGAATCAATCTTGTTGTCGTGCGAGCCGAACTTGACTACAAGTCACCCCTTGTTTCAGGTGATACCTTTCTCGTTGGCCTTAACTTCCTGCGAGAATCTCCCTTGAAGTTTGCCTTTTATCAGGATATTTTCCGCCTCCCTGACCAAAAACCAGTGCTCAAGGCAAAGATCATCGGGACGGCATTAAATTCAAAAGGACGTCCCGAGCTACCCAAACAGCTTGATGCTCTCTTGACCACACCCTAAAGCAATAAACGTATGAAGCCACTGAAACAGGTAGGACAAGCCTATCTGGCGCTGATCGAAGGTGAAAAACAAATACAGGAAGGACTCTTTGAGGAAGCGGCCGCCAGCTACAGGAGGGCGATGGAGGTTTCCCGCACCATCCCGCACGACGAGGCATTTGACTATGACGGATTTGATGCCATCTCACATACCGGTCTTTCAGGCGCCCTGATCAAGCTTGAGCGTTATGCTGAAGCTCTTCAATCGACCGACATTGCGCTACGATATTTCAACCGCAGGGGTGAACTTCATAAAGATGAGGGACAGCAGTGGATCGACGCCGTGTACCATCGCGCCGCAGCCCTGCAAGGTGTCGGCCAACTCGACGAGGCGCTCAAGGCATATCGCACTGCCGGAGAAATGATTACAGAAAAAAAAGGTGAGCTGAAAAACAGGGCAGAGCGGCAACAGACGATCGAACAGCATATCAAACAGCTTGAAGAGGCATTGCCAGCAAAAAAACCGGCCGGATACAAGGCATGGTGGGAATTCTGGTCGTAGTATCGGCATGCAGACCATCAAAAAGATACTGGTGATAAGGCTCAGCTCCATCGGCGATATCGTACTCACCACGCCATTGCTTCGCAACCTGAACAATGCTTATCCCGAAGCTCACATCGACTACTGCACCAAACCACCATTTGTCGCACTCCTTGCTTCAAATCCGCGCATTTCGGCGATGTATACCACAGAGCAACTGCCCACCGGTCGTTATGATCTTGTCGTAGACCTGCAAAACAATTTTCGTTCCCAGGCAATCGCCCGTTCACTGAAAGCCGGTCGCATCGTTCAGTATCGCAAAGAAAACTGGAAAAAATGGCTGCTGGTCAATCTCAAAATAAACTTTACCGGAACCAGTCGAAGCGTTGCTGACCGTTATCTTGACTCTCTGAGAAAGCTGCAAGTATCTGGAGATCATCAGGGATGCGAACTCTATCCCGCCGCCGAAGAGAGAGCATTTGCCAATCCATTTTTTGAAACCGGTCATACAACTCTGGGACTTTGTTTCGGTGCCAATCACTTTACCAAGCGCTATCCACCACAGCATTTTGCCACACTGCTCACATTCCTTCTCGACACCTTGCCATTACAGGTGCTGCTTCTTGGAGGAAAAGAAGATGCGGATGGAGCATCAGAAATCATGAAGGCAGTACCAGAAGCGATACAGCCGATGATTATCAACCTTGCCGGACAATGCAGCCTCATGCAGACGGCGGCACTCCTTGAGCGTTGTGACGTGGTATTATGTAACGATACAGGGCTCATGCATATCGCCTCAGCGTTCGGGAAAAAGCTGTTCGTCCTCTTTGGTTCCTCCTCCTCCGCCTTTGGATTTCTTCCCTATCATACCGCATATCAACTGTTTGAAGATACGGAACTTCGTTGCCGGCCATGCTCGCATATCGGCAGAGATCGTTGCCCGAAAGGAGACTTCCGGTGCATGAACAATCTCTCCCCGCAACGGATTGCTGAAAGTATTGCCAATGAACTGAAGAGATTGGGGGGCAAGTAGCCCGTTCCAGAGGCGTTTCGCCGAAGGTTGGAAAAATGATACGAATACCTTACCTTACAGGTTCAAATTTGCAGATGGTGTTCACAGGGAAACCGTGAAGCCGTGGGGCTGGTCAGCGCAATGCCAGGCCCTCGCCATATTGCAAGCAACTGAAGAGATAACGTTATCAGCAATTTGCGCTATGGAAACAAACAAACTTTACGAATGCACCCTCATCATTGACGGAGGACTTCAGGATGAAGTCATTACCGCAGCAATGGAGATGGTGCAGCGGGTCATTACCGAAAAAGGCGGAAGTATCAGCAGCGTTCTTGAAATCGGCCGGCGCAAGACAGCCTACCCG
>CAILXE010000481.1 GCA_903838095.1 uncultured Chlorobiaceae bacterium | reverse complement strand
GCAAAAACCTCTGAGGCAAATATCAATGCCTGAGCCTTTCCAGAACGCAACTCATCAACCCGGCGTTACGCCTCTTCTGCCCAAGTTTTCTCAATATCAGGTTCACCATGATTGAGGCTTTTCAGCAGGTAATCTACTATCAGCGCCCGATCTTCAACAGGCAGTGAAATTACTTCAGTTATGAGTTCTTGAGTGTTCATCGCTTCGTATCTGTCTTGAGAAAAGACTCATCAAAGTGCGAACCATGATGCAAGGACGTTTATTGAAAATTGCAGAAAATATCGCATTCTTTATGATAAAGTTTCCGTACTTTTTGGTTTATGTTAAGTTGCAAATGGTAACTTACTGTTACTCTTCTTAACTATTTAAGTATAAAATATCTATCCATATAATATGAGAGGCTTTAATATGTTCCGAGCAATACTTGTCCTAACAGTTGTACTTTTCACATCCGTTGCATCAGCTGAAATTGAAACCTCAAGCCAAGCAGAGCAAGTTGTTGTGAAAAAAGTAATTACGATTCCACCTGCCTCATTTGCTGCTGTGCCCAGCGTATACTTGCCAGACCAGATTGAGCCTGCGAACCTCCTGTTACGAATTCAGGAATTGGAAAAAAAGTTGAACGTGCTGCAATCGCAATACCAGCAGCATGTCCACCGTTACAGTCAACCACTCAGCCCAAACGGGCTTTGGAATGTTGCTACATTGAAAGCCGCCATGGATCGTGGAGGCACAACTCAACTGATACCAGTGATGAATCCTAAGTCCTCTGGGAGTTCCGTAAAGTACGATTTTACGGAAGTACCGAATCGATAGGGTTTAACCTGGAAACGGTATTATTAAAGGCCACCTCTAATAATTCATAAAAGCTATATCTTTTAATAATAAAATATTGAACCAAATCAACACAGCGGTATTGTCGGGTGCCACAAGGCGCCTTTGTAGAGGCTTGAGCCTTGTGCGGTGAAAATCGCTTGCCCGGTTCTTAGGGGACTGCGGTGCAGTAATGTGCTGCCGTTACCCGACTTTTCTGAAACTATCCCCATTTGTTGCTCCTGCTGTCCAGCATTAAATAATACTCTGCAAACCCTTTCAGTAGTCACAACACTTGCGTAAATTTCCTTCCTGACTTCGCCACATTGCGCCGAATTCTCTCATCCCGAATAATAATATGTTATTCTTTTTCATAGGGTTAATCTTTTCTGATTCTTCAGTTTCCGCACTAATGGTATCTTTTCCCCATGCGTGGGGACTTGATGATCAGAAAGGTTAGGACTACTGTTGCTTGGTTAAGTGTATGCAATTCGGAATCATTACATTGTTGAACATAAACAATCCGAATCTGGAATCAGTTTATCACTGGACAATTACCACAGAATAGCACATTAATTCACCCTCAAGAGCCAATCGTCCCCAGCGTTGCAACCATTTACGATTAACACTGTCTGTTGGCAGGATCTTGCGACAATGCTGCCATTGCACCCAAAAAATTTCCGTCCGCCCACAACTCTATAATTAATTCTCCTCCCCCCAAACCCGTCCAATAGCAACCTTAATCTTCTTCTCAAAGCGCTCAATCAGTTCACGATTTGCAGCAACAAGTGCTTGCTCTGCTTCGATTTCATCGACGATTGCTTGCTGGGTGGCGAGGGGTGGAAGGGGAAGTATATAATTTAAAACATCTGCTTTTGTGATTTTTGGGTCTTTACGAGTGCTGTTGGCAACTTTCTTTCAATAATCCTTTGCAGCGACAAGAATAGCGTTAAGAAAATATGGATGGACTTTTTGGGTTGGAAGCAATGCCGTCATCGCCTGGTTGTGCGTAGCTTCAATTTCGAGAACGCCCGTTCGGCCAATTTGATTAAATCCTCCATACATCGCAATCAGCAAAAGGTTTCTTGCCATTCCGGTGCTTGGGGATCGTTGAGCTATATGATTGCTGAAACATTTGACTGGAATGAGGGTTTTGATAAAACGTATTATGAGGCACCAGGTTTTTATCTGACGATGGGTCTTTCACTTCTTATCGGCCTGCTGATTCACCTGACTGGAATAAGCCCTGTTCAGGCGCTGATTTACACCGCAGTGCTCTATGGGGTCACCGCTCCGGTGCTTATTGCGCTGATTCTGCATATCTGCAATAATAAAAAGATTATGGGGAGCTATACCAACAATGGGTGGAGTAATTTTTTTGGCGCGATGACCTTTGTGGTGATGATGCTTTCGTCTCTTATGCTGCTTTGGTACAGCCTTGGAAACTGACACGGAGGAAATAAAAAAAGGCAACCACGGAATCTGCCGTCATTGCCTTTGGTGTCGGGGTGGCGGGACTCGAACCCACGACCTCTG
>CAILXE010000480.1 GCA_903838095.1 uncultured Chlorobiaceae bacterium | reverse complement strand
ATCTCTCTGATGCCATTCATGGTCAACAAGTCCTACCGCCTCGTACAGAAGATTATACGCATCCCGCAATTTCTCCACTCTTACAGGCTCACCAGTAGAGCCTGACGTAGTACTTGTAAAGATATCCTTTTCAGACCAGTCGCTTCGCCTGGCTCTTAACAAGGTAAAATACTCCTGTAACTCACAACGCATTAAAGGTGAGATATGCGCTAATACAGCAAAAGGGGATAAGTTTTCATTATCCTGACTGAAGCCAGCAAGTGATAAACGATGGCGCCACCAAGCAGAATATTCCCAGGCATGACTGAACAAATCTTTTAACTGTGCTTCATGCATCTTGCGCTGCAGCTCAAAAGGCTTTGACTCAATCGAGCGTAACCATGACTTGACTGTCAATACTGAGGCAATAAAAGTTGAAGGTGTAACCGTTTTGAAAGGAGGTGAAACTATACTCTCATGCCTCCTTTTATGTGAACGGCTACGATACTTCATCGCACGATAAGCTTGTAAATTGGCAAGAACAGAAGTATAATGATGGCAGACGCCTCCACTATTTTAAATCAACGTGACTAACACCTTACAATTTTGATTGATCAAGTGCTCCGAATGTATAAGATCTTTTTCAAGTGCATAGAGTGATTCTATCACGTTAGTAACTGCACTGCTTAAGGGCAAACGTTTCGCCTGATAGAGAGTGATAATACGACCGAACGCACCACCAAGATGACCTCGTACCCCAAGTAAAGTAATACCTTTAGTTATGATGTCGTCAACCACATCAAGCCTCAAAGGTTGCCCGCCTCTACCCAGCAAAACAATCCGGCCATTCGGTTTTACACCGGCAATAACCCTCTGAATGTTATCGATGACACCAGAAGCCTCGACAACAACATCAATATTCAAATGCTCAATTCGATCATCTGAGACATCAAAAATATCATCACACCAACGACCTGCGTGCTCTCGTCTGAATACAACCGGATCGACAATACCAACCCATGAAGCGCCAAAAACCAACCGAGAAAGCATGGCACAGTAATAACCAAGCGGGCCAGCGCCAAAAATCAAAACACGATCGCCACCACTGATCGCAGATCGCTCGCATGCAAGCCAGGCGACACCTGCCGGCTCCAGGCAGGCCGCAGCCTTCATGCCATCCTCATCTTTAGTGATAGCATTACAATTGTGGGCGATTGATGCAGGAATATCTACAAAAGTGCTGAACAATCCATCACGCTCCAAGCCTATCAATTGTGCATCCAAACATTGATTGAACTGACCACGTCGACATGAATCACATGATTGACAAGTGACAATCGATTCCATTCCAACTATATCTCCAGGTCTGAAATTGCTAATCCCATCTCCCACTGAAAGTACCCTACCAACACCTTCATGCCCCAGAACTCTTCCCTGAAAGGGTATCTGCAAAGGAGAAGTGGTTAAAACAAAACCAGCAGAGTCACTCTTGACTATATGCAGGTCGGTTCCACAAATACCAGCATAAATCATCTGGACCCTGAGATAATCAGGCAACATTAAACCAAGTGATCTGTTTTCAACAGAGAGGCGGGGATTTTTATACCTGATAGTTTGTTTGTGCAGGTTCATTGAGATTACAGGCATCTCATCAGCATGAACAACCAGGCATTCTCTGGCTTGATATGTATTAGCCAATTTTAAAGCCCTCTCTTCTTATTGAAAGCAAATGGGGAAGAAGGGAGCCTGCCCCATTTACT
>CAILXE010000479.1 GCA_903838095.1 uncultured Chlorobiaceae bacterium | reverse complement strand
TCGAACCCTCGAGGGCTGTAACACCCTACCCGCTTTCCAGGCGAGCGCACTAGACCAACTATGCGACCTCTCCGTAATCCTATAAATAAAAGGCTTCTAATTTACATTCTATTTTAGATTTTCAAAAGTATTCTGTCACCGCAATACCGCTTGATCAATATTTTTCCCTTTGATGCCTTCTGTTTGTCGCAAGTTATTAACCGTGATTATCATTGTCATTCTACGCTCACTTTTTGTAAATTGCTGCAACTGATTTTGCCGCATTCAACGCAATCCATTAATTTTGCTTTGCCCATGACGAAGATTCTCTATGAAGCGCTGACGTTTGACGATGTTCTGCTTATTCCTGCATATTCAACTATCCTGCCAAAGGAGACAACAACGCAGAGCCGTCTCACCAAAACTATTATGTTAAAAATACCGCTGGTCAGTGCTGCAATGGACACGGTAACTGAGTCAGGGTTGGCGATTGCGCTGGCAAGGGCAGGAGGCATCGGCATTATCCACAAAAATCTGACCATAGAGGAACAGGCGCGTGAAGTAGCAAAAGTCAAGCGATACGAGAGCGGGATCATCCGCAATCCATTTACTCTCTATGAAGATGCAACGATGCAGGATGCCCTTGATCTCATGCTTCGCCACTCCATTTCCGGCATTCCGGTTATCGGACGTCCAAAATTTGAGGGCGACCAGGAGATGAAGCTCAAAGGCATTGTGACAAACCGGGATTTACGCATCAAGCCGGAAGCTGATGCTAAAATCGCGCATATCATGACCAGCACGAACCTTATTACTGCCCGTGAGGATGTTGATCTTCAAAAAGCAGAGGAAATCCTGATTTCCAACAGGATTGAAAAACTGCTTATTACTGATCATGATGGCAACCTGAAGGGCCTGATTACGTTTAAGGATATTCAAAAACGCAAACAGTTTCCAAATGCCTGCAAGGACAGCCAGGGACATCTGAGAGCAGGCGCCGCAGTTGGTATCAGCAGTAATACGCTTGAAAGGGTCAGTGCGCTTGTTGAGGCTGGAGTCGATGTCATCGCTGTCGATACGGCTCACGGCCACAGCAGGGCTGTCATTGATATGGTTAAAAGTATCAAGCATATCTATCCTGACGTGCAGGTTATCGCCGGTAATGTCGCCACCCCTGATGCGGTCAGAGATCTTGTAGAAGCTGGTGCTGACTGCGTAAAAGTGGGTATAGGCCCAGGCAGCATCTGTACCACCCGAATCGTTGCTGGCGTTGGAATGCCTCAGTTGACCGCCATCATGAACTGTGCAGAAGAGGCCGCCAAAACCAATACACCAATCATCGCCGATGGCGGCGTCAAATACAGTGGCGACATAGCCAAAGCTCTGGCCGCAGGCGCAGATTCGGTCATGATCGGCAGTATTTTTGCCGGAACCGATGAAAGCCCGGGAGAAATAATTCTTTATGAAGGCAGAAAATTCAAGACCTATCGGGGCATGGGATCTCTTGGTGCCATGTCTGAACCGGAAGGAAGCAGCGACCGTTATTTCCAGGACGCATCAAGCGAGTCAAAAAAATATGTACCCGAAGGAATTGAAGGGCGGATTCCGGCAAAAGGTTCGCTGGACGAAGTGGTCTACCAGTTAATCGGCGGCCTGAAATCAGCTATGGGCTACTGCGGAGTCGCTTCTATCGAAGAGCTGAAAAAGAAAACAAACTTTGTGCGGATAACCTCGGCTGGCCTCAGGGAAAGCCATCCGCATGATGTGAAAATTACCAAAGAGGCCCCGAACTATTCTACCTCGATGTAGCAAAGAGAGCTGTAACTCTTCTGGAAGATGCGGCAAGGCAAGTGTCACATCTTCCAGAATGCAGAAAAGCTCCCGGAATCTTAAAATGCAATGCGTCAACCTGGGTATCAACTTGTTGTTCTCATTGAAGAAATCGACAAAAAAGGAATTCAAAGGTTTGGCGTTCCTCTCCCTTTTGGTTTCACCAGATTATTGATGTCACCAAGCGCACCTGCGGCTTTAACAACAAGGGAACCAACGGCAAAAATACCGAGTCCCACAACGGCAATACCGGCAAGTCCATGAAGAACAGGCAAAGCGACAGGGGCAACAACCGGAGCGGCTGGAGCGATTAACGCGGCACCTCCAGCAACTCCGACGGCAGTTTTCATCATATTTGCAGGATTAGAATCCATATCAGCACTCTCCTCACGTAATGTTCGTTAATGTTACCTTCTGCTTGTTATTCAGTTGAGCTGATGTTCCCCATTACCCACCATTAATGTTTTCGCATATTTTTCACCAGCAACAAACCCCTCAATAAAAACCATTTCAGCAAACTCTTCGAGAGTCATGCCCATATCAATCTTTTGACTGAGGTAGCTCTCTATTTTCTCTGAATCTATACAGTTATTCATTTTTCTTATGTATGAAATCCATGCCCCCCTTACAGCCTGCAGCCATAAAATTCTTATCATCATCAATGGTGTATAGTGGTTAAAAAAGTTACCCGATTCATCACCCATTCATTCACAAGCTTCTGTGCAGTCATTGTAAAAAGGCATCAGATCAAAAACGAAATCATCTTGAACCCCCAGACTTTCAGCAAGAAAATGCTTATCAGGTATCCCATTCGTCCTCAGTAAGAATTTTTAGCAAAAGGGATGATGAGTGATGAAAGTGCTGTCATGCCAATTCCGGTGAGGATAATTTCTCTCACCGCAAAAAAAATGGCAAGCCCAATATGAAACTTAACGCACAAATATTACAAATTATGATAACAGAACTCTTCCTGATCGGAAAAATTCAAACAGTAAATTCTAAGCTAAATTGATTTATAAAAATAAAATAAACGAGTAATGACTTATACAACAACTCTGCCTCCAACCTCCATGAGTAAAATCATGATGTTATCAACATTAACTTGAAAGTTAGAAATTTTAATATTTACCAGCAAAAAATTATATAATATTTTTTAGATTAACGATAAATTACCTACTAAAACTTATTAAGCATTACAGTTTATTTGTGGTTTAAGAGGCCGCAATGTTATGTGATCTTGCAAAAAAAAGATACTGTAATTATACCATTCTGTCGTTTGAAAAAAGAATCGAAAGAGCAGCCATTGAGCTCACATTTGTCGTTAACAATATCCACACAAGCAACTTGTGAAAGTGAATTGAAACACGCTACAAACACAAACGTAACCAACTGTCCCGGATATTCTGAACTCAATGCCAACAAGCCTGACAACAACCTCTTTATTCCTGAGTTTAATCAGGTACACTGTGGATTTTCTACCATAACACAAGAAGAAGTCCAACGATTAAGCAATAAAAAAATGACAACAGCAGAAACAAAGGCACTTCTTGAACGTATTCAGTCAGACAAACAATTTCGTGAAAAAGTGCTGAACGCTGACACCATGGCTGAGCGCATGGAGATCATTTGGGCAAAAGGTTTCAGTTGCTCAACAAATGAGCTTCACATGATACTTGATACTTTAATCGACAAAAAAAACGATGAAAGCGAATGTCATTTCAGCTTGTGGGGAAACAAGATTTCCTGAAAAAAACGGGATAGTGATGGTCCCAACCCTGAACGGGTATAATGAATTCGAGATTAAATGATTAATAATGAATAAGATAGATGATTTTTTTGGAAAACAGGCCGGAAGTTATGTCCGCTTGCTTGAGGTCTGGCTTGAAAGCATATCTCAGAAGCTGATTATCTCCTGAGACGTTGAATTGTAAAAATTTAAACTGAGCTTGCTGCTTATGTACAATACGGTAGTCCATTACACAACCATTATTGCTCCTGTTGCGTTTTTTTTAGGGGGAATCGTTATGATCATCTTGTTAAACAAATTTATCGGTCAGGGCAAAAAAAAGCCAGACTGAGCAGCAGCCACGACGCGCGGAACAACAACACAAGTGCATCGCGCATCAAGGTTATTGAGACGTCCACCTTGCCTGTATACACAACAAAGAAAATCATACCAGCAAGCTGATAAACTGCCTTTCATTTCTTATTATTATTTGATAATAAAATTCACAAGAAGAGACCAATAATCTCTTCTTGGAGTGGATTGCAGCTTTTATATGGCTACAGCGCAGCCATGAACAGCAAAAAGGCTCTTCTCCGGGCAATGCGAAACGGGTTATTATTGATGACAGGCCTTGCGTGATCGCAATAGGCACAAATATCACTGAACGCTAACGTATTGAGACCGAGCTCATCGAAAACAAGAAAAGATTCAGTTATGCTCTGAACACTGCACGTTCAGGCATTTGGGAATGAAATCCGGAGACCAACGAAAATCTCTGGTCAAACGAAATATGGCCTCTCTCTCGACTGGAGCCATGGAACAAAAAACCATGGGCCTGCCGTTGGTCAAGAAAGAGCGTTGAATGAGCAATTTAACGTCGTCTCCACCTGAACGTTGTCACGAAGCCAAATTTATTGTATCATTTACATCAAGACAAGACAAAAACACTGTTTATTACTATGGCCAGCAGCAAACAAATAATCATTGTTGAAGACGATAATGACTTCCTTGACAGTATGATGGAATATCTTTCCCTGTCAGGCTTTGAAGTTACAGGAGTAAAATCAGCTTTAGAGTTCTATTACAGCATCTCGTTACAACAATATCAACTGGTGATCCTTGATATTGGCCTGCCAGATCAGAACGGCATCGTGTTAGCTGATTACGTTCGAAAAAATACTGACATGCGAATTATCAT
The DNA here is from genome assembly GCA_903838095.1 of uncultured Chlorobiaceae bacterium. Lineage (GTDB taxonomy): Bacteria > Bacteroidota > Chlorobiia > Chlorobiales > Chlorobiaceae > Chlorobium. The sequence continues at coordinate 3,978 of CAILXE010000479.1, read as the reverse complement.
GCTGACTGCCCAATCCTCACTGGAAAGCAAAGTTGCCGCTTACCAGGCTGGCGCGGACGTCTATTTGGTCAAACCGATTGACTTTGCCGAATTGTCAGCCTCTCTCTACAGTCTTTTAGGTCGCCTTGATACCCAATTGCAAACACTCCAGGATCCGAACACAGCAAAAAAAAGAAAGCAGGCACCTCTCACCACAAAACCAGTCTTGGCACAATGGACTCTTTCTCGCAGTAATTGGACACTCTGCACGCCCATGGAGGAAGAGATAAAACTGACTTCAAAAGAGTTTAATTTACTTGAAAGTCTGGCATCAAATCCCAATGAGGTCATTGGGCGTCAAGAACTTCTGAATATCCTTGAGTATGAAAATGATGAATTCGGCAACAGCTCTCTGGATGCGTTAATTCATCGTTTACGCCATAAAAAGGGAGAATTCAACGGCAAGATTCCTATTAAAACGGCACATGGCACCGGATATTGCTTTTCATCGCCCATTATCATCACATAAACAAACAGCGACAAAACCTCTCACAGAAAAAGCGGCGTGACTTGCAGGCACCGCAAGTCACGCCACGCGGGCTATTCATCATCATTCATACCTTCCAGACGATCTTCAAGGTCGGCATAGATTTCCTGTAATTCATCAATCATACTCTGATCGGCTTTCCACATACCACGGCCGTGCGCTTCGAGCATACGACCAACAATGTTCTTGATTGCCTGCGGATTGACGGTCGCAAGCCTCTCCCTCATTTCAGGATCAAGCGCATAGGTTTCGGCAGTTTTTTTGTAGACCCAGTCATCAACGCTCTTGGTCACAGCATCCCAGCCAAGCATATAGGTGACACGGTTGCTGATTTCACCTGCGCCACTGTGACCATGCTTGAGCATGCCCTCAAACCATTTTGGATTGAGCAGCTTGGAACGATACTCAATACGCAACGATTTTTCAGCATCGTCAACCTTGATGTCAGAGGTAAAGGATTCAACATAGTTCAGTTTGATATCACCTCCCTTCGTGTTCCTGCGGCGCGCTGCAAGCTGCAGCGACCCTGACGACGAGAAATAGTGATCGATATCCGAAATACCAAACTCTGTAGAATCGACCTGGTGAACAACCCGGTCAACAGAACCAAGCATTTTCTGAAGAATAGCAGACTCATTTTCCCCTTTGCGCCCACCGCCGTAAGCGCTGCTGTTTCTCCGGATAAAGAGATCATCAAGATCGTTTTCCGAATCCCATGCCGAATCCTCAATCATATCATCAACATAGGTACCATAAGCGCCCGGGGCCTGGGTAAACTGGCGGGCAGTCGCACTCTCAAACTCCATGCCGGAGGCAAGAGCTTCATCAACATGTTTTTTGATATAGTTCATCTCTGCCGGTTCATCAGCCCCTGCCGCCTCCTTGACAAGCCGGTCAAGCTGATCCATCAGAAGACCAAAAGCATCCCGGAAAATCGGGCTGAGCTGCATCAGCACATCAATGCGGGGACGCCCAAGCTTTTCAAGCGGCACCAGACTGTAATGGCTGATTTTTCCAAAAGCATCATAGGACGGCTCGCCTCCGAGCAGCCTGATGACAACTGCAACCGCCTCTCCCTTGGTTTTAATAGTATCGAGGCCCCAGAGCACCTGGGCAATCGTTTCGGGATACTGGCCATCATTTTCTTCAAGATGCTTTTTAACAATGCTGTCCGCAATCAGCGAACCGCGCTTGAATGCCAGTACCGACGGAATTCTCCACGGATCAATGGAGTGGATATTGCGACCCGAAGGAAGGACATTGATGCCATCACGCACCAGATCACCACCCGGCCCTGAAGAGATATAACGCCCGTCAAGCACCTTCAGAAGAGCATCCATCTCACCAGTATTGTCACGAAGCGCAGTGAGAAGCTGGAAACCCTCCCTGATCAGTTGATCGACAAAGGGGATATATTCAGACGGAAGCCGGGCGCCTTCGGTTATAGATGAAAAGGCGGTCGCCGCATTTATACTTTCAAACAGCACCTGCTGGATAAACTCACGACACGCCGTATCAACCCATTCACGAAGTTGAATAGCATCCTCTTCACCTTTTCTTGAACGACTGGCCAGCTCCTCATAACTCCTGAAATGACCATTTTTTCCCGACTGAGTCAGAAGAAGGGATGGAAGTGTTTTGGTATCTTCCGCCCTGTTTTTAAGCGTCTCAGTAATAGTGACAATCTGCGAGGCCAAAGGACTTGCATCACCAAACACATGAAGGGAATTGGAAATAAGACGGTTTTCAAGCTCACTGACATACATGTAAAGCCTGCTGACATATTCCCCAAATCCTTCGTTTTCCCGACGGGGGCAATCATCAGTCAAATTGAGCAATTCAGCCTTCTGCATAATAGCCTCTTCAAAGCCCGACCCATCTCCCTGAGCATCACCCGAAGATGATGATGAAAAATTTCTCTCCCGGAAATCGACCAGCAACTCTTTCAATGCCGGCAGCTCCTTGTAGAGACCGGCCCGCGACAGCGGAGGCACGACATGAGAAACCATGGTAGCAAGACCACGACGCTTTGCGATCGAAGACTCACTGGGGTTATTCACCGGATAAATATAGATATGAGGCACCTCGCCAAGAAGAGCGTCCGGCCAGCAGTCACCCGTGAGACCTGTCTGAAGTCCCGGCATCCACTCAACAGAGCCATGCATACCCACATGCACCATGGCGTGCGCCTGAAACTCGCGACTTATCCAGCGATAAAATGCGATATACTGGTGGTGCGGTGTATTTGACTTGTCGAACAACAACCGCATCGGATCACCCTGCACACCAATCCTCGGCTGAACACCAATAAAAATATTGCCAAACCGTATTCCACCGATAAAATGCTCATGATCACCGATTGGAACAATTTCACCCGGAAACTGTCCCCACCGATCCTCAATACGTTCACGCTCCCTTGCCGCTGTCATTCCCCTGAACTCATCATAACTGATCTTCAACGCGTCAGGTTTATTCTGCATGAGCTGATGATCTGTTGCATGGTCGAGCACCTTAAAGAGAGCTTCGGGAGAATCAGGCAATTGACCGACATTATATCCCTCTTTTTTCAGCCGCTGAAGGGCTGCAAAAAGAGTGCCTGGAACATCAAGCAGCGCAGCGCTCGCCTTTTTGCCAAGTCCGGGAGGATAATCGTAGACAATAAAGGCAACTTTCTTGTCGCGGTTAGCTGTTGCTCGCAGACGGAGCCACTGCTTCACCAGAAGAGCCAGGCGGTCAAGACGCTCAGGCACCGTCTCAATCTTGCCATCCTGCAGTGCGCCAAGAATAACCGGACAGATAGCGCCATCCATTTCCGGAATGGCGTAGGTGAAGGTAATCTGCATTGGAGAGACGCCAAGCTCGTTCCAGGACTCGAATCCCTGAGTCAATAGAGGCTGGGCAACAATATACGGCACATCCAGCTTGGTCATGATTTCATGACGAGCTTCAGCCGCAGTTCCGGGCTTGGTCGATCCAGCGGGGCCCCCCACAAGACCAAAACCCATCATATTGAGCAGAAGATCAATACTCTCCTTTGCCAGCCAGTCACGAACCAGAACATGACCTTCCACCCCCATCACAAAAGAGGGAAAAATATGAATTCCCTGCTTTTCCAGCACACGAATGGTATTGTCGATATAGGTTTTTTCCTGCAACAGATGTTTTCGGAAAAACAAAAGCCCGATTTTCTGGCCCTTGTCCATGTTGATTCCGCGTTTTTTCATCCAGTTTTTATAGCTCTTGACATCGGTAAAATATGCCGGAGCGTCAGGATGATACAGCCCCATATTCGGGACATCAACAATTGCCCCGACATTGACTGGTTCATTAAAATATTCACGAAGAATCAGCCTGAACATGTTGGCAATATTCTCCGCTGTCGGCTGCATCCAGTATGAGTATACCATCAGCCAGTTCTTGAAATCCTTTGCCTTGTTGGGCACAAGAGGCAG
>CAILXE010000478.1 GCA_903838095.1 uncultured Chlorobiaceae bacterium | reverse complement strand
GAAAATGAAACAATTTCCCAACTTTGACCAGATGGCAGGATGGAGAACACAATGTTAATTTTGAAAACGCTTTCCATAGTCAAATCAACCACAGGTGAGGCAGCCATTAAAGTATGTTCCGCCGAAGAAATGATGGATATTGCCAAAAATATTTGAATTCGTTTCCCAGATGCACTTGGAATTGGAAATAAGTCGTGTAAAATCATTCATGATTGTGCTATTTTTTGTTGGCCGGGTTTGGATTGGCTGCACACTGGCCGAGTATTTGCATCAGTTTGCCTGCGTTTTGTTAATGTACGAATGGAAAAGTCCAGCTTAGGGTAAAATAGAATCTGTTAGATTAAGGCTAAAGTACTGATGAATTTTTGGTTTCTGGGCAGGGAAGACATTGTTGGATTATTTTGAATTATCCACGACACCTTGCCGAAAAGCAAAAATGATTAAATGCGTTACGACTGCGCAATCCCATATACGGCAAATTATGTTCAAAATGGCACAATCACCTGTATATTGGGCGTTAGACATGACCAAAACAAGACATTTTAAATTAGTCATTATCACCTATAGCATTCGCTATAATGGATGCTATGGATGCTAATTGTTGTAAAAATGCCATTTGCGTTGACTACTAACATCATCATAAGATAGTGAACGCGGAACAGAAAACGATGATCACCCAAGATGTTCGCGATGTTTTTGAAATATTGAACGTGATCCGGCGGTTCGGTCAATCTGGCAAATTACAATCCGTGCCTAACGTACTGGAGAAAAAGCGCGCTTACCATTTGGGTTTTCTTCATACCAATATTAATGGTTTATTGAAAGTGTATGATGGTAAAGAGAGCAAACTTAGGAGAAAAGCTTAATGATTCAAGCTCCCACCTCCCAATCCTTTCAAAATTCGTTGATTAATGAGGATGAAACGGAAAAACAAGCGCCTTTTCGTACTATCTATTGCGGGGACGCGCGCAGCCTGCCGAATGAAATTTCGCCAAATAGCGTTGATCTGATTGTCACATCTCCTCCTTATTGGCGAAAACGTGATTACGGCATCAAGGGACAAATTGGCCAAGAAAAAACATCCGAAGATTATGTCGCTGCTATAATTTCGGCCTTGGGGGAATGGCGGCGTGTGCTGCGTCCGTCCGGTTCAGTTTTTCTGAATATTGGCGATACATACTGGCAAAAAAGTTTGCAGGGAATCCCCAGTTTGGTCGAAGCCAGCGCTCGTCGCGCGGGGTGGATTCTTCGCAATCGTATCATCTGGGTAAAAAAAGGTGGAATGCCTGACCCAGTGAAAGACCGGTTAGCAGGAAGACACGAATATATTTTACACTTTGCTATAAATGGTTATTACTACGATCTATTTGGTTATGCAGAGCGGTATAGCTTGGGGCAAAAAGGAGCCAATCCCGGTGATGTTTGGGAAATTACGTCACAAAGAAATATGGGAAAACACCTGGCACCTTTTCCAAGTGAAATTGTCGAAAGAGTGATTACTCTTGCTTGTCCGCATTCAGTTTGTCATAAATGCGGAAAACCACGCCGTAGGATTGTCAAGCGTACTGCCGAATTAGATATATCACGACCTCAGGCGCGTCGCGCTTTAGAAATTGCTAAAGAGAAAAATCTGACCCCAGAACACATCGCAGCGATTCAAGCAACTGGTATATCAGACGCTGGGAAAGCACGATTAGTACAAAATGGTACAGATAGAAACTCCGAAGATGTTCGCAAACTGGCAGCAGAAGCCAAAGTTATATTAGGCGGTTATTTTCGCGAGTTTACCTTCGCAAAACGCAAATCGTGTGGTTGGACGGATTGTGAATGCGGTGCACCTTTTGAGCCCGGTGTGGTTTTGGACCCTTTTATGGGAACTGGCACTACGCTAGATGTTGCTGAGCGTATGGGACGTTCGTCTATCGGGATTGATCTTGATGTGTCACAGGTTCGGGAGGTGTCATAATGCCGAATGTCATTCGCAAGGAAATTGTTGCTCGATCCCTCGCACACTTACGAGAACAAAAAACGCATACACTTTTTGCAGGTTATCTCTATCTTCAATTTCGATCAGCACAACTGGGACGACTTAATGATTTACAACCCGTCTTTTCACCGTTTTTTAAGGACTTTTTTCAAGTTGCAAATCATCCGCTCGGCACACCTTACATAAAGATTTTCACCGAGCATCAAGCCAGCGAAAATAATCTTTGGTTAAACGAAAACGTTGCTGGTTCATATGCACCCAGCTCATTGAGGCCTGAACAACCATTCCGCAAGGTTGTAACAATTGACAAGAAAATTTATTCGTTGCCTGCAGACCATGCGAGCCGCGCATTAGAATATCTGCTCTTTTCTAAGCCAATAGAAGTTGCCAATCTTGCCGTAGTGCTTTACCGCGACTATGGATTACTCGATAATGTTACAACAATTGAAGATCTTGTTGACATATTCGCTTACGAGTTCGGCTATGTCAATCAGCCAGGCACAAAACCTGATGAAGACTTTCAGACACTCTATAGTCTCGAAATGACACAAAGTTGGGATGAAGATTGGTTGGAAAAGAATGACTGAAACCATGCAAGCATTACGCGTCAGTCCGCAACGGACATCTAAAAAAGTTCGCACGCTCTCCGTCGAAGATTTGCTATCCATCCGAAGCTCATCAGAAACAGGAGAAGTAAAACTTCCGCTACAGCATTTAGTGGTTGAAGGATTGCTTTCATTTGGCCAGGAAACTCATTTCGAATTTGGCCGACTCAATCTGCTGGTTGGCCCCAACGGGTCAGGAAAATCAAATCTTCTAGATTGCATTCGAATTTTGCAAATGGCACCGTTAGAGATTCAAGAAGCCTTTAAAGATTCGGGGTTTGAAGAATGGCTATATAAAGGCGCGCCCAAGCAGGTAACTCACGCATCTCTAGAAGTGACAGCTAACCTGCCAGAAGTCATTGGTAAAATTAATCATCAACTTCGTTTAGCCCCCCAACCCAATTCACGAGTTGCTTTGGAAGAGGTTGTTTCATCTGGTGGAGATTTAGGACAAAAAGAAACCTATTTTGTTGGCTCCTATCGTGGCAGAGCAACTTTGAATATTTCTGGAACCAGTAAGCGAAGACGCAATAGAAATTTGAGTGCCGCTGAATACAACCCATTCGCTTCGATTCTCAGTCAGATACGTGATGTCGGCCAGTATCCCGAAATCACACGCTTGGCTGGACTTTATACCCAATTTCGCATTTATTCTGAATGGACTTTTGGTCGAAACTCCGCCTTGCGAGAAGCCGCTCCAACTAATCGCACAACTACAATGTTATCTGAATCAATGGATGATTTGCCACTAGCACTAAACGGACTCGAAAAAACATCCGCACATGATGCTATCCGACTACTCTTGCGTGAATTAAAAGAAACTTATGTAGATTACAGCACACGTATTCTATTTGGTCGCGTTGGGATGGAACTGATAGAATCGCCATTTGTAACACATCTCCCGGCCAAGCGACTATCAGATGGCACGTTGCGTTTCCTCGCTTTGGCCGCTATTCTTTTTCAACCTCAACCACCACCCTTGATTTGTTTAGAAGAGCCTGAAATAGGCATGCACCCTGATATGATTCGCATAGTGGCGAAAATGATTGTGAATGCATCGGAACGAACTCAGTTGATTGTTACTACTCATTCAGAACATCTTCTCACCGCGCTACAAGATGATTTTGACGCCCTTTTTTCCTTTGATACTGGGATAAACGGCTCAGTGGTTCGGCGATTTTCACAAAAAGAATATGAGCAGTGGCGACAGGAACACACTTTAGGAGATCTTTGGACATCCGGCGAACTAGGAGGTAATCGGTGGTAAGAAAACATGTTCGGGTTTACATCGAGGGCGGCGCTGAAGGCAAAACCGCCGATAGCGATTTTCGCCGTGGTTGGAAAAAATTTTTATCTGAGTTACACGAGTCCGCCAGAGCCCATGGATATCATTCACTGGAAATCGTGCGAGGCAAAGGTCGGGGTAATGCGTTTGATCGTTTCAAAACGCATAAAATCGAATATCCTGATGATCTATGTGTACTGCTGGTAGATTCGGAAACCGAAGTCCCGGAAGGAACCCGAGTATGGGATATTGTGGCACAACGCGATGGCGACAGATGGCAGCGCCCCAACTGGGCATCTGAAGAGCATCTATATTTAATGGCCGTGTTTGTCGAAACATGGCTTTTAACTGATCCAGAAGCCCTGCAAGTTTTTTTTAAGAAAG
>CAILXE010000477.1 GCA_903838095.1 uncultured Chlorobiaceae bacterium | reverse complement strand
TTCAGGCAAAAAAGTTAGGGAATCCCGGGACTAAAAAAAGGGTTAAAATAGTATTGCCATAGGTATGATTAGTGGTATAAATAGATTACATAGATGGAGGTGTTTTATGCAAAGCGTCAAGACTGCAATATCATTGGATGAAGAATTGCTTTTAAAAGTCAATAGCTTAGCTAGTGACTTGCACATTTCCCGTAGCAAAGTATTTACTCTGGCGGTGCAGGACTATATAAAAATACGAGAAAATCAATCCTTGCTTGAGCAGTTAAATAAGGCGTATGGTGACTTTCCGGGCGAGGAAGAACAAGTAATTTCAACATCCATGCGTGCCAAGCATTCTAAAATTGTCGGGCAAGAATCATGGTAATCAGACAAGGTGAAATATATTGGGTTAGCCTTTCTGATCCCAAAGGCTCAGAGCAGGGATATCGTCATCCGCATATCGTAATTCAAAACAATTTATTTAATGCCAGCCGAATTAGTACGATTGTAGTTTGCTCTCTTACATCAAATCTGATCAGGGCAAATGCCCCCGGCAATGTGCTGTTGAACAAAGGCGAAGCGAATCTACCCAGAAAAAGCATTGTTAATATCGCTCAAATTTTTACAGTAAACAAAAGTGATTTGGTTGAAAAAATAGGCCAAGTCTCAAAAAAAAGAATGACAGAAGTTCTTGAAGGCATAAAATTGCTAACCGAACCTCGAGAGGTATGAAACGCACTTTTTATATCCGACTGTCACAGATGGTGGTTAGATGGGCTGTTCGATGTATGACGGATTCATCAAAGGTGGACGATATCGACGTTGCCCCACTTTTCTCGAAGATATTCGGCGACGAGGCGACGATGACACTGCAGGGGTTTTTCTTCACTGCATAAGAGACATGACTCGTGCAATAGGTCGGGGCTAAACTTCTCTTCCACTTTTCTCGCAGACAGCAGCGCCAAAAAATCTTTCTCGTAAAGGGACCAATCGCCCTTGTTCGTCTTGTATGTATTAAGGATTTCCTGCGTCGGGGCAAAATCCAAGCAATGACTATAATCAATCCCGCCAATGACCCGGAGGAAATAGCTAATATCGTTTTGCTTTGTAAAGCTCGCCAGTTGGGAGATATTGTTGAGCCGTATATCTATAACCCTTTTGACCTCTGAGCGAATCAGGCGGGCGAAGAACTCCTCTGCCGTTTTCTTTGTAAATCCGATGGTGAATATCTTAGTGTGAATCATAATTCCCCTGTTCCTCCGGCTGTACATAGGCGATCTTTTCACCCTGAAGGTCGTACGCCCTCATCACTTGAGCTTCTGTAGTAGAAAAAAGATCATACGGTGAAATCTTCAGGAGTTCCATTAGCCTTGCCTCTGTATCGCTATGGTTCTCGATTGCACCGTCCTCCAGAATATGCCAGATGCGAATACCGTCGTCGTGCAAATAACGACAGATCAGGATCATCCGATGACAGACAAGGGGTTCCTTCTCGGCGCACATCAGGGCAATGCGATAGGCGTTTATCCCTTTGCGCAAACGGCTGAGCCCCTGTTGAAAGAGGTCTGTTCTGGCCAGCAGGTCGTACTGAACCTTGCCATCTTTGTAACATGCTGGATCAGAACTTCTTGGCCCCAGCTCTGAACCAAGATAGATGTAC
>CAILXE010000476.1 GCA_903838095.1 uncultured Chlorobiaceae bacterium | reverse complement strand
AGAGACTGAGGGATATAAGATATGGGAAACTGGATCAGTAAAAACAGGAGAATTTGCTGGTAGTAGACTTCTTCTTATAGTGGTTGACGCACAAGGACCAGGCGGACCAAGTGTTTATCGTTTTGTTCAAAAAAAGAGCGATGGTTTGCTTTATTTCATGAAAAATTACTCTAACGATGATTTTTACAACGCTATGTGGCTAAATAGTGTTAGCGCAAGTGATGATTGGGGAATGATCAATAAAAAACTATTTTCATACATGGGAGCAGCTACTTATGGATTAACTATTCCCTCACTTCAATACCCTGGCACTATAATTGCTCCAAGTGGACAGCAACTCAAAAAAGAAGATGACTACCCGCTTGTTGGCTTAAATGGTTTAGATGGCGTATTTTTTCAAACAGATTTACTTAAATTTGCATTTACTGATCCTGTTTATGGGGATGTTTATATGACAGATGCAAGCAAGGTGACGGATGAGAATAGTGGTAGCGTATTTGCGGAGAATGGTTTTTATGTCAAAGCGCCAGATGGAACCTTTAGAGCATATTCAGCAGTTATTGACCTTGGTGGTGATGTTCCAAAAATTACATGGAATGATGGCACACAAAATTCTTCAAAATACTCTTACAAAACTGAGAGCGGTTGCGGTGCATCAAATTATGTTAGCGATGTTTCCAAAACTATTTCTGACAATAATCTTGTTCAATTAGGAACAGCTGGAAATGGAGATACGGTTTATGGATATAAGGATCCTAACGACAAGGCACTAAAGGATTTTTACGCTGAATATCAAAAACTAAGCAATGATCAAAATATGTCTGCTCGTTATTACCCTGATGATAAGCCTACGAAATTGACATACGATCAATTCTTGCAAACTCACCCATTCTTTTTTTGGAAAGATTCTTTCGGGCGTATTATTCAATTTATAAACTTGCACTATATTTTCACTGGTGGTTGTGGTAAACCAGTTATTTATCTTTATCCGCAGCAAACAGAAAATGTTTCAGTACAAGTAACCCCAACCGCTGGAATGAGTGTTTCTGATCCAGCATACAATGGAGGATGGAATGTGATTGCTGATCCGCAAAGTAACATATTCAATCTTGCAGATAACAAAACATATCCTTACCTTTTCTGGGAAGGAAGCGGAGATTCGATCTATCATATGCCTCAGCGAGGTTTTGTGGTTGAAAAAGAAAATCTGAATAATTTCTTTGATGAAAAACTTACACAAGAAGGTTTGATTCAAAAAGAAGTAGGTGATTTCAAGGATTTTTGGTTGCCGAAGATGCTCGCAGAAAATAAGCCTTATTATTTTGTGACATTTGTTGATAGAGCGACTATTGATAAACTTGCCCCGCTTAACATAAGTCCAAAGCCAGATACAACCATAAGAGTGATTATGGATTACAAGGGATTGGATAGTTTGATTCCCGTACAAGGCTTTGATATAAAAACTCCTCAGCGTACAGGATTTACAGCTGTGGAATGGGGCGGGGTTTTGAAATAAGCTGATTATTTCTTTTGAATATTAAAAAAGGGCGGTCCAGATGGATCGCCCTTTTTGTTGCAGTCAGATGACTACTGTAATGTTATTTTTTGTTTTTCTTGGTTTCCCTTTTTATAACCTTGTGGTAGTGTGCTACTATCACCGTGTAGCATCCGTTATTCCCTTTGCCGTCGCCGTGTCCCCATTTGAATGGCATAGGAGTCTGAAAATCCTTTCTGTCGATCACGACTTCGGGGTTTTCGATGAGCCACTTGTCGAGCTTGCTCGTCGGGTAATAGCAGGACTCTGAGAGGGATTTATCGGTGAAGGTCACCACCAGATCGTGATCCCTTTCCTGCGCTTTTTCGAGTTTCTTCATGTAGGTCGCAATTTCTTCGGGCGAGGCCTGCTTTCTGGGGGTTTCTTTTTTCGCTCCGGAATTGTTTTCGAAAGCAGGTGTTTGTGGTGTTGATCCGCCAGCAAATGCAACTGCGGAAAGGGAAAACAACGCGGACACTGCGACCATGATTGCAAAGAACTTTTTCATAAACTACTCCTTTGTGTGCCTCTGTGAGGCTGAGATTTGCTACATCACTGTAACGACTTAGTATACACCTTTTGTGGATTTTGTCAAGCCGTGGGGTTGCCGTGTTTGACAATTTCACTAAAAAATGCTAATATATAGCGTTGTCAACAATCCTACCCGACGGGCTCAATCCGAACACTTTTCTAATTTCGCCACTAGGCGTTTTTTT
>CAILXE010000475.1 GCA_903838095.1 uncultured Chlorobiaceae bacterium | reverse complement strand
CTGCAAAAAAAACGTCTCACCGGGGCTCATGAATTATTCAGGTTATCTTGATTGTTTCAATGTCAGTCTCCAGAAAGAGAAAAACATTTCCATTTTTTGCATAAAAAAATTCATTGTAAACCCAACTAATGCGATTGCAATAATACAGACAACAACCAGATCCATTCTGGAATATTCTCTGCATGCCCACATCATTTCACCAATACCGCCTCCGGAGGTCATAAATATTTCAGCAGCAACCACCAGCATCCACGAAATACTCAAACTGAGTCGTAGTCCTGTCAGCGTTGAAGGAAAACTTGACGGCAGAATAATTTTAAAAAACCGCTGGACTCTGTTGAACTTGAATACCTTTCCAACTTCGACATAATCGCTTCTGACATTTTTTACCCCTTCAAACGTATTCAGAACAACAGGATAACAGGCTCCAATCGCGATAAAAAGCACACGGGACATCTCACCAAGACTGACCAGAACCAATAACGGAGCCCAGGCGGGCAAGGGCACCTGCCGGATTGCATTAAAAATCGGAGTTATCAATTTTTCCAGAAACCTCGACATTCCGAGAGTTATTCCTATAACAAATCCGGCTGTCGAACCAAGAAGAAAACCTTTCAATACCCTGATCACACTAATACCAAGATTATCAAGAAAACTTCCATCATTCAGGACTTCATGAAAGCCATTGACGACATCTCCCGGAGAGGGAAACAAATCTTTTGACAGAATATTGAGCCTTGAACAGATCAGCCAGATAACAAAAATCGTTACTGGAAGAAGAGTGCCTTCAAGCACTTTAATGGGCAAATATTTATTCCCCCTCATAGACAAAAAACTCATGATTTTATTTTTTTGAGAGTGGACGATGCCAGCTAATGAGAGAAACTTCGAGAGCATTAAGTGTCAGAAACATCAGATATCCGATAGATCCAACGACTGCAATCCCCACAAAAACAATATCCATTTGAAACAACTGTCGCCCCCAGACAATAAGGTATCCGACTCCCTCACCTGCCGCGACAAGTTCAGCTCCGACAACAAGCATCCACGACATGCCAAGTGCCAGTTTGATTCCTGTAAAAAGAGAAGGCAAGGCCGCAGGCAAAAGCACTTTATGAAGCAGCTTTGCTGAACTGAATTCAAAAGCACGGGCGACCTCAAGGTATGATCTTGGAACACCGTGGATTCCTTCAAAGGTGTTGATCAACATCGGGAAAAAAGCCCCAAATGCGATAAAAACAACTTTGAAGGTTTCTCCAATTCCAAACCAGAGCATCAGAAGAGGAATCCAGCCGAAAAGCGGCACCTGACTCAAGGCGCTGAGCAGCGGTGCGATAATACGTTCTGACCTTGGTGAAAGAGCCATCAGTGTGCCAAAAATAAAACCAAGGGTGGCACCGAGAACAAATCCAGACAACACCCGAAACATGCTGATCCGAAGATGCTCCAGTAATTCTCCTGTACTGATCAAGTCAAAAAAAGTAATCAGTACCTTGTGCGGAGGCACAACAATCTGTGATGGTAAAATTTCAAGCTTGCAGATTATTTCCAGGCCAATCACGAGCAGAACCGGAACTATAAACCCGACAAGAATGGTCTGTACCTGTGTTTCTCTCTTAGTGTTCATCGCCATACTCCTTGTTGAATGGCTGAACCAATAATGCGTCATCCACAACAGCGGCAGGGGCATGGTGACGCAGATAAAGCTTGACCGAAAGCGCCAGGTAAAGAGGTATAAAAATCAGAAACACAGACCTTGCCCCGAAGAGCTCTCCAGCAAATCCTCCAACGACCGGCCCAATAATTGAACCGGCTATAGTAAACATGGCAAACATACCCGCAGTCTTTCCTTTATCGACATTGGCGTATGCGATACGAGTCACATTAACCAGATTGAACATGCCAAGTCCGATTCCGACAAATACAGTGCCGATAACAAGGAAGAGTGGATGCCATAAACTGGAGAGAAATATCAGACCTGTAACGACAAAGGCAATGCTTGTCAGATAAAAGCGACGTTCCCCGAGCCTGTCAAGCAGACGCCAGAGAGTAAACAGTGTTGCAATAAAAACCAGCCCCTCTAATGATACAAACAATGAAGCGACCTGTGCCGAAATATGAAAAACACGAATCGCAAGAACAATGATAAAAGCATTGAAACATGAGAACGTAGCCAGCGCCAACGCTTCTGCACTGGATGCCTCAAGGATGTTGTGATCATGAAAAAGCTCCTTGACATGCGTCCATCTTTCAACAAGCGTACTTGCTCCAGAAGCTTTGGCATCAGGAAAAATGGCAAGCGCACCAACGACAAGGAGGAGAACAGATGCACTAACCGCATAAAAAGTTGCATTGAACCCCCAGTATTTACTCATAAACGCTCCGGACAATGGGCCAAGAAATACCATCCCGAATGAATGTGATCCCCTCTGCCAACCAGCCTTGTCACTGCCAATTGTCTTCACAAACTCCAGAAAAACGCTGCTCATCGGAATAAACCTGAATGCGGAAAAAAAACCGACGATCGCAACGAAGTAGCAAAGAGTCTGTGAAGAGTTCGCAAAAGGAAAAAGGAGATACAGTAGTGACGTTGCAACAGCTCCAAAAATAAATACTTTCCTTGGGCCAACATGATCAACCAGAAAACCAATCGGCAGCACCGTCAAAAGCAGACCGATGCCCTGCGCACCCCCGATCAATCCAATCTGGGAGCTTGTCGCTCCCAGATTTACGGCATAGAGGGTTATTGCAATCTGTGCAATCCCCATCCCCGTTCCACCAAGAACAGAGAGAAACATAAACTGCACAAGCAGCTTGTTTTGACGTATTGACTCTGTCATGACGGTTGCCTCAATAAATCCAGATGGCTGTGAAACAAGCCTCTCTCTTCTTTTGCAAGAGAGCTTCGGTAGGCGGGAGATTCGTTTCGAATCTCCTCAGGCGTAATGATCCAGACACCGGCAATATCAGCCTCGGGGCCTCTTCTTTCCCGAACCCGTTCGAGCATCTGCCTGAAAATGGTGCCAGTAATCAAGTATTTGTAGGGATAGCCCTTTATCTGATAACTGATAAGGCCCTTTGTAATATTAATGGCAACTTTTTTGTCGAACCAGATACTCCTGACCAGATTTTTATTACTGATCGAACTCTCAACCCCTTCCGCAAAAACAATTGTTTCATCATCAAAAGTGGTCAACGAGCCTTTGAAAACAACGTGGGGCACACCTTCACCATCAATGGTTGCGACCACTTTAACGCTCCCTGTATCCTTAAGCAGACCAAGCAGCTCTTCCGGTAGTTTACTCATCAGTGTTCCTCTCTTTATGAGTTTAAGCGTTCCAGATCACTGTCGCCATGATTGCCGCAGTGTTTGAAATCATCGTTATCAGAGGCCAGGCCATAGCTTTTACGAATTTCAACCAATCCTTTAATCAATCGCACATAGTATTCGAGCGGTGGCTGCTCTTGCCCAGCCAACCCAGTGCTTTTCCAAGGCGTCCAGACAAGACTCAGATAGATCACGCCATTTTTGGCGAAATACTCACAAGCCTCAAAGTTAGAATCAAGCCCCTGCTCAATGCTTGTGAACCCATGAGGCTTCGCAAATTCGACACCGGCCACGAAGTTTGTATAGACATTCCCTTTACCAAATATTTCAACCGCATCAAGAGCACTCTTGATCCAGTAATCGCGGCCAAACCACTTCTCCTTGCCACTGCAGATCCATTTAAAAAGATCCTTATCCCACACCTCAATATCCGGGCAGTAAGAAGAGAGACCCGTTTCATCATGAAGCCTTTTAACCTGCTGCTTTGTATATGCAGGAGCTATTAACTGACTGGGAAATCTTCTCGTACCGAAGTTTCTTCCTATCGCCTGAAGGACCTCTATGTAGCGCGACACCTCTTTATCGAAAGGCACTTCACCTGAATAATCCGTTCCTGCGGTCAAATTAATCTGGGAATATCGACCCGGCTCTTTCAATGCTTCATGAACCGTCTCATAAATATCTTCAGGATGGATGACCTTCTCATAGTTGTCACCGGCCGCCTGTTTCTGCTGTTTCAAATCGGTAAAAAATGCGCAGAATTTGCATTGATCCCTTGTGTCCCAGTAATGGCAGTATCGGTATGGAATGATGTCGAGACGCTGAGGGCGAGACCAGGCAATTGATTCCATTGGAACGCCGCGACTTGTCAACTTCCCATAAAAATCCGGTCTTGGTGAAAAATCAACCTCGTCAATCACCTGGCCTTTATCGAGCACGTAAAATTTGCCATCAACATGATCAATCGTGTAAGGATCAGAAAATTGGTTTTTCACCGGAGAAGCCAGCACGCTTGTGCCATCACGCAGAAGCAGTGGGCCAGGAAAAGGACGATCCAGTTTTGCTCCTCCGGAAAATGCTGTTTGTGCCGGACCCCGGTAATAAGGAGCATAAGTGGCTTCTGTCGTCGCATCAGTAAACGCTATCCCCCGTCTTTGCAAATCAAGTTTCAGAATGACCGACTTTGGAACATCAGAATATTTTTCACTGAGGGCGACAACACCCTGATTATTATGAAATGTCATTTACATTCTCTGTTTGATAGTTTATTGCCAGGAACCCACTTCGTCAGATAGTGGATTCCTGACAAAAGAGTTATTTCAGTTCCAGAAATTTTCAAGCTTCAGCTCTTTTAATGCCGCATCCAAATAACTTCTGTCGATCCAGGTGTTGACGTCAAACGTATTTCTTATGAGTCCCCTTTCTTTTGCGAAGACAATGCCGCCTGCATAATGATTCACATAGTCTTTATCAAAAAGAACATCATTAACATCTTTCAGGGTACGACCCTCGATCTCTTCAAGTGCTACAGCCCGAGGCGTTCCTCCTTTGACCGCGATGTCCAGATATTCATTCCGATTTTTCTCGTCAGATGCCCATTTAGCCGCCTCCACATACACTTTGACAATGCGCCTTGTTATATCAGGATATTCTTTTGCAAACTTTTCTGTCACATAGAATCCACCGGTATTGCGCCAGTCACGCGGGCTCTGTTTTGTCGAATAAATGATTTTTGCATTACCCTGACTGCGGAGCAGCAAGAGATTTGTCCAGGCAACAGATGCATCAATATTTTTTGTTTTCAATGCTGCATCAAGATCTGCAATACCGAGGTTGTAGATTTTCAGATCACTCTCTTTCAAATTATTTGCCTCAAGAATGCGGGATAACGTCAAATGCGCATTTGTTCCCTTGAAAAGTCCAACCCTCTTGCCTTTCAGATCTTTTATCGAGGTTATTTTAGAATCGTTCGGCACGCCCACATAGACGTTGGTATACTTGGAACCTCCTGCGATGAACTTTGTTTTCAGTCCGCCAGCTCTGCCAACAATTGCAGGAAGATCGCCGATGTAAGCAAAATCAATGGCATGGTTTGCAAGCGATTCATTAGTTGCTGGCCCCGCACCCTTGAAAAAAGCCCAGTCGAATTTTATCCCGTCATTTTTGAACTCCTCTTCAAGAAGACCTTTGGCATGCACAATACCGATGATACCGGCACCATAAGGTTTTCCATAACCAGCCGAATATGCTGACCCGATACGAACAATATTTGGTTTGTTTTGTGCCGCCTGCGATGAAGTCGCGCCAAAAACAATGACAGTAATCAGGGCGACAATTATTGCGAATGTATGTTTCATGATGATACTCTCCAGAGAAATGAAATTGATTGATTAAAAGGTGTACTGAAGCTGAGCAAGAAACTCATTGTTGGCAACCTGGTTGCTCTCCTCAGTTATGATATTGTAATTGATCTGCAGCTTGGTGGTCTGGGCAAAAAACCAGTTAAGTCCGATAGTGGTTATATCTTTCCGGTTGCCACTGACACTGGTATCCGGATCCCAGCGGTCAAACCTCACGAAAGGCTGAAAAGTGGTTGGATACCAGTCATCATAGCGATCCTGGGCTTTATACCCACTGACGAATTGTTCCCCCTGGTTGTAAAAAACGGTAACCGTATGCCCACTCTTTTTGATCGTCCCATCCTCTCCCCTTGCATACTCAATAGTGAATCCAACAGGAGTGTTGACATAGGAGAGATCAAAGCCGCTTCTGTTTTTTTCCACAGTACCCAAAGCACCGCTTTTGCCAGAGTAATAAGAGGCTCCAAACGACAAGCCACGAAAGACTGATGAGTAGTCAACGGGAGCGTTGAGCACGACTCTGCCTGAGATATCTTTGTGTTTATTGTCGTCTGAGAGCGTGGTATAGCCAAACGCGTCAGAACCCCTGCCGTTAAGAATGCCTACTGAGTATTCGATGGCAGGAACGCGATAGCGAAATCCGGGGTCAAATTGTGGAAATAAATCTCCTTTAATGACAATGCCGAGATCACGCGCATCAAGATCAATCCCTGTGCCAGCTCGTGCAGATTGTGCAAGTTTGATCGTCGGTTTTTTATCTTCCCCGGCAAGAGCTTCAAGACCAAAAGGTTTTTTCTGCTTTCCGGCCGTGATACTCAAGAGCTGATCTTCAGGGTTCAGAGAAGGCAGAATAAAGGCTGTGATATAAGCGTCAAGAGGACTTACCCTGAAATCCGTTGTGCCATCAACATTTGCTCCACTGGGAGATGCAAGGCTGAACAGATAGTTGACATTACGTCCCTGTTCGTAATCTCTTTTGAGGCTTCCCTGAAAATTGAGCACAAGCGCATTCAGGTCAAAACCATTTTTGGTCGCATTGTGCTGTGTCGAATACCTGAGCTGGGCAATACCTGTAAAAATAAGAGAACGCTGCGTACGCGCTGTATTATTTTCAAGCGTCCTCTGCCACAACTCCTGTAATGTTGCAACCTCGCCCCTGACACCTTCGAGTTCTTCTCTGGTGACCGGCGTCTCTGCTTTTACCGGTTCATCGATCACAACAACCTCAGCATTACCCGGACGAGATGCAGAGACCTTCGTATCAACAGTACTCTTGTCAGCAGCCTGGAGATTGGTATTACCAATCAAAAAGCTTCCGATAAGAAATATTCCAATTTTAATTTTACTCATGATGATGTTATTCAAATTATTTAAAAAAAAAGCCGACACTTTGACATTAAGAATCGGCTTTCGTATAAACTTTTTTCTATAAAAAAGTATTATTCGATCGCAATAAATTTAATGCTCAGATATTGTTGTAACCAACAACAGCAAAAAAATGATACATGATTGAATTTCATAACATTGATTGAATTAGAATATTGTTCTTAATTTCTTGTCATCAAGATCAGCAATAAATAAAAAATTTCAAATCCCGTTTAAACGGGATAT
>CAILXE010000474.1 GCA_903838095.1 uncultured Chlorobiaceae bacterium | reverse complement strand
GGTGAACGGCATCTGCGCTACAAACTTCAAAAATATGGGATGAAATAATTACAGTAATCTTTGTTGTGTCAATTGAGGGGGATCGACGGTTTGGTCGAATTTACGACTATCACGTCGAAGAACACGATTGCCCCTGATGGATACAATAAATTAAATCATTATTAAATAATCGATTACATAAATTTCTTTTCCTGGCACGCTATTTGATTGAATAAGAGTGAAGTTGGATGAGATAACTGAAAACATCCACTTTTTTCAATAACAGTCTATCACTCAAAAAGGAAAAGATCATGAAAAAGATTATAAGTACGTTAGCGGTTGCCGGTGTTGTTTTTGGTTTTTCAGAACTTACTCCGGTTGTAGCACATGGGGCTCAAAACCAGTTCGGCAATATTTTTTCGGGTATTATGGGTAATTTTATTGATCTGAACGGCGATGGACTGAACGATAATGCACAGGATGCTGATGGCGACGGGACTCCAAACGGTCAAGATTCCGATTATGTTTGCCCACAGACTGGCACTGGTTCCGGATCAGGCTCTGGTTCAGGCACTTGTGATGGCACAGGGCCAAAAGGGGCAGCAAACCAGGGTCGCTGAGCACAATAAAACTGGCACGTGCGGGAGAGAAGGTTCTCCCGCCGGTGACTGATGAACGTTAAAACAGAGATAGAATCATGGGCGTCATCAGGATATTGATTTTGTTTTTTTTACTCTCTGTCGTTTGTTTTTCTCGCCGAACATTGGCAAACGAGCAAGGAAAAGCCACCACTGAGAGTACCGTAAGTAACGGTGACGAGAAGCTCAAATTTATTGATAAAGATGGCGATGGACTCAATGATCTGATCAAGGATTCTGATGGTGACGGAATTCCTGATGGGAGACTGAACAATGGTTCTTCGCCAGGATTTGGAAGAGGTCAAGGAAGTCTGTTCTGGCAGGGAGGTGCAGCAAACAGGGGTTTCCGGGGAGGTTTTGGTGGTGGAGCACGTCAGCAAGGCGGCAGGAGATAATGAGTCAATCGGATGCAACGAATGGTATGTCATGTTTTAATTTCTTTAACTAAATAAAGTAATGTCAGCTATGAAACATTTCTTTCTCATTATAGGCATGGGGTTGCTCTTTAACTCCACAGGACATGCGGCGACCAAAGCATTGGATGGTCAAACAATTTTCAACAAAAACTGCAGCGCTTGCCATTCAGTGAACCCGCCTCCCAAATTGGCGCCACCTATTACTCCCTTGGCATCTCGGTACCATCTGAGTTTCAAGACAAAAAAAGATGGAGTCAATCATCTTGCCGCGTACCTGAAATTACCGAAAAAAGAAAATTCTATCGATCCTCAAGCGATTACAAGATTTGGTCTTATGCCACCGATAGCGCTTTCAGCGGCAGAGTTGAACGTTGTCGCAGCATGGGTCTGGGATCAGAACAACCCGGCGATGGGCATGGGGAGAGGTTTTGGTGGACAGGGAAGGGGAGCAAGAACTCCATAGCGGAAACCATTCTTCAGCGGCAACATCAAGGCGGGATGTCCTCCCGCCTTTTATGTGCGCCCAGCATGGGCAAGATCTTGGAGGTGGAAGTCCTCCCGTGAGTTGACCACAGCGAACGAAGGGAAGCGCAACTGCATGAGGGTGACTGAGTGTGGAGAGGAAGCGTGGAACGAAACCGCGAGCCGATGAACAAAAACTGGATATGAGGCGATGCCGATCAGGGCGAGCAGGCATAAGACTGCGAAGCTCTTGTGGTCAAGGGTCAGGCGACGTAAATCTGGCGGTTGTGCGGGGAAGGATCGGGCTCTTACCTGGGGAGATCTCGCTTTGTGCCTGAAAGGGCGACGCAGCAATGTGGGGCGAGAAGTCAGCAGAGGCCGTAATAGCTCAAAAAAAGAGTGAAGGGCCGAACGAGAAGGAAAACTGGAGGATATGTTGCTTAATTGTGCATTGCATCAGAAGTCCGGGCAACCGGAGCGAGCCAAGGGAGGGCAGGGTGAAGCCTTGTCTGGTATTGGACGCGATGAAGCAGAATTGGCGCAACATGAAACCAAAGGTTTAGGACGAAACGACTTGCTGTTGCAGGTCGTCGAAAGGGAGAATATGGTCAAGGCATGGAAACATGTTAAGGCCAATCGTGGAAGTGCAGGGGTAGATGGATTGACGATTGAGGCAACGATAGAGTATCTCAAGACTGAATGGGCGCGGATACGGGAAGAGCTGCTCACGGGTACATATCGGCCAAAACCGGTACGCTGGGTAGCGATTCCCAAGCCCGGAGGAGACAAGCGTGACCTTGGCATACCGACCGTTATTGATCGTCTGATTCAACAGGCCCTGTTGCAAATCCTGCAACCATTGATTGACCCAACATTCTCCAAATCAAGTTACGGCTTTCGACTTGGCCGGAGAGCACAAGATGCAGTGTTGCAAGCGCAACGGTACGTGCAAGAAGGATACCGGGTTGTCGTGGATGTCGATTTGGAGCGATTTTTCGACAGGGTCAATCATGATGTGCTCATGGACAGACTGTCGAAAAGGATTAACGACAAAGCGGTCTTACGGCTTATACGGTCAATACCTTGAGGCGGGCATTATGGCACAAGGCGTAACCAAAGAGCGACATGAGGGGACACCGCAAGGCGGGCCACTGTCGCCGCTACTGGCAAACGTGTTGTTGGACGAAGTAGATCGGGAACTGGAGAAACGCGGCCATAAATTCGTGAGATACGCCGATGACTGTAACGTGTACGTCCGCAGTCAGAGAGCGGGTGAGCGGGTGCTGATGGGAATGCGGAAGCTCTACGATCGACTTCATTTGAAAGTGAACGAAAGCAAAACGGCAGTGACGCGTGCTTATGGCAGGAAGTTTCTGGGCTTCCACTTCTTGCAAGGGCCCGGAGGGGAGATAAAACGCGCCGTAGCCTACAAAGCGATTGCCACTTTCAAGAAGCGCATTCGGCAGATTACACGCCGAACGTGCGGGCGCAGTCTGAATGAGGTTGCTGAAGAACTGAGGCGTTACATGCCGGGCTGGAAAGCCTATTTCAAATTGGCCCAAACGCCCAGTATATTTCAGAAACTGGATGGATGGTTGCGACACCGACTGCGTGCGTTGCAACTCAAGCAATGGCGACGGGGAACGACGGTATATCGTGAAGTACGGAAAATGGGTGCGAGTGAGGAACAAGCTTGGAGAGTGGCGATCAATGTGCGCCGCTGGTGGCACAAGAGCCGTTACGAGATGAACCGCGTTATGCCCATTGTCTACTTCGATAAACTTGGCGTACCCCGACTCTCATGACCTCAACTACTCGAACCGCCCGGTGCGGACCCGCATGCCGGGTGGTGTGGGGGCCGGGAGGGAGAACCTCCCGGCTACCCGATTGGGCGGGCGATCACTGACGACCAACCCAGTAGAACGGCCGCCACCTCAGATTCATTACCGCGAGGATTCGGACCT
>CAILXE010000473.1 GCA_903838095.1 uncultured Chlorobiaceae bacterium | reverse complement strand
TCCGAAAGCCCGTCGCCCTCGAAAATCAAAACGAGCGATACTCGTTGCCTCCTCCGCCGCACCAGCTTTTCTTGCACGGTTAACCGGAGATGTGACAAAGCGACTTAAATCTGCCGCAACAATGCTTGGCGCTGAAACGGTCGGAATACTCTTTATCGGGCTTGCAGCACAACAACTGCATCAGGAGCTGAGCAAAAGAACAGTCAATAAGGCACATAAACTTGGTCGCAAACTTGCTGTTGGCAAATCAGCCAGTTAATCATGATATTGACAAGCAGGATCAATGATCCTTGTTATGCCAAAGAAACTCTGCTTGGTTATGTAACACCAGAAAATTTTCAGGGGCACTGCATGAAATTTGAATTTGAGAATCCAACACATCTTGTCTTCGGTGCAGGGACACTCTCACGAACAGGTGAAATCGTGAGCACGTATGGAAAAAAGGCCTTGCTTGTCACCGGGGGTGGCAGCGTCAAACGCAACGGAACGTATGAACGGGCAGTCTCAAGTTTGAACGCCTCCAGAGTCAACGTCGTAGAGTGCTCTGGCGTTGAACCAAACCCTCGGATATCGTCGGTGATAAGGGGGGCACAGATTGCCCGAGACGAAGGTTGCGACGTCGTCATCGGACTGGGTGGCGGCAGCACCATGGACGCTGCCAAAGTAATGGCCGCAGCCGTCAACTACGAAGGTGACCCGTGGGAGATGATTGCCCACGGTCAGGATAACCGGAGGCTCCCGACGAGCGCACTCCCCATCATCACCATACCTACATTGGCTGCCACCGGTTCTGAAATGAATGGCGGAGCGGTCATCACGAATGAAAAGACAACAGTCAAGTCTTTTGTCATTGCAAAATGCCTCTACCCGCGAGTGGCAATTGTCGATCCCGAACTGACGGTGAGCGTACCGCAGGATCAGACGGCGTTCGGCATCTGCGACCTGATTACCCACGTGACCGAGTCATACTTCAATGGAGCTGATGGTACGCCGGTTCAGGACCGCTTTGCCGAAGGTGTCATTCTCACCGCTATGGAGTGGGGGCCAAAAGCAATAGCCGATGGTAATAATCTCGAAGCACGAGCGCAAGTGCAATGGGCATCTGTTGTCGCCCTCAACGGATGGGTACAGGTCGGCACCGAAGCGTCCTATCCCGTTCACATGATAGAGCATGTCCTCTCGGCACATCACGATATCGCGCATGGCGCCGGTCTCTCTGTGGTCAACCCTGCCTGGATGCGTTTTGCCGCTCAAACCCGTCCTGCTCGTTTTGCCCAGTTTGCCCAACGTATCTTTGGACTTTCATTGAAACATCCTGAAGAGAGGGACGCTGCAATGGAAGGAATCGACAGGTTTGAGGCTTTTCTCCATGCAATCGGCTGCCCCACTCGCCTGTCACAACTGGAAATCGGAGAAGCGCTGCTTGAGCGGTACGCTCAGGATACAGTCACTATTATTCATGACGAAGAAGGACGTCTCCCGGGTCGTCCGCCCATGAGTGAGGCGGATATTGTCGAGATTCTCCGTTCGGCACTATAAGACTGTCAATCTCTCAGAGTTGAATTCTCCACCGCTTGCGGAGCAGATTCAAGAGCATCAGAGAAGCACCGATTCCGAGCAGCACCCATGTTTGAGGCTCAGGAGTGGGTGCTGCATTTCCGTTGAATGTGTAATCATTCACGCTAAAAGTGCCTGTGTTACCGGTAGCCGAGTACCCATAAAGACGAAACTCGACTGGATCAGTGAGGTGCTGATACTCAGCAGCGGAGAGATTAATGATTGATCCTGTAGCAGCAGGTGACCCAATATCTGTTGTAAACGAGTCAACGCTGGATCGAAACGCAAAACTACCTGGACCTGATGCAGAAATCTGGCCAGTGTAAACAAAACTGGTGAAGTTGAGTTCGTAGCCAGGATTTGGTCTCAGGGTGAACGTGAAATAATCGTTAACATCAGGTATTGCCCCCAACGTCCAACCCTTCGCACTATAACGATCAGTGCCTGCATTTGATGTAATCCCTGTTCCACGACCAATTCCTGATGCAATAATATTTTGAGCAACAACTTGTCCTGAAGTGTAGGGATTGGACAAGCCCGGATTTGTATCAGTAATTGCGTTTTGGGTTAGAATAAAGATTTCCGCATTCGCCTCTGCTCCCGCCAGCATGGACAACACAAGAGCAATGATTGTGAGCATTTTCATTTTTTTGATCCGTTTGAGTTATTCAGGCAGAAAGAATCAAACATCGGACAGTGGTTGATCGCCAAGCCTTGCATTCCAGGCGCGCACCATGTAATTAATACGAAATTATAAGTAATAAATTACTAATAATATTCGTCATTATGCCGTTTTTTTGAATCTTCTGGCCTTTTGCTCAACCATTGATCAGATTTTTGAGACTTCAAGGGCCTTCACAAACGCAGTGTGGTGTGGGAATTTTATAGAAAGGATTTATTCGGGCCTAAGCACAGCAGAGAGGGGGGGAGGGCAAGCAAGTGCTTCTCTTGGAAAAAAGAGAAGTCCTGAATAACATTGAACACCCAAATCAAGAGAAGTATTTAAGCGGAAAATCGCTGTAGTTACAATGGATACTGAAGCATCTATTGTTTTTTTTGTTGATAGTAATGAGCCAATATTTCTCAGGACAATTATTCCCGGTAGAAAAGCTACCAACAAATATGTAAGAATAGAAAGATAAAAAAGCCTTTACTCCTGAACCATCACCGCCATCCCGTCTTTCAGCTCATTGGAGGGATGAACCACAACCCGCTGCCCCTCACTGACCCCGGTAAGCACTTCGGCCTGCCAGGTGCCACGCATACCGAGAGTGACGCTCCTGTCAACCGCCTTGCCATTCTCTATCACAAAAATATGCCAGCCATTCTTGCCCCTGAAGAGGGTGCTGACCGGGACCTGAAGCACACTCGGGGCTTCGCGGAGAACAATGCTTGCCTGAACACGGAAGTTATCGCCGAGCAGCGGTTCATTCGTGGCGAGAACTGCTACAATGTTGACCCGTTTCTCTTCAATACCGAGCGCTGAGACCTTGTTGAATGCGGCAGGTTCAACGGTTTTCACCACACCCTGCAACTCTTTATCTCCACCCCAGTTGGTGACGAGCACACGGCTTCCCTGCTTGACCATAATGGCATCGGAGGAGAGAACATCAATCACAAGTTCGATTGCTGAAGGATCACCGATTTCAACCAGTGGTGCGCCGGCAGTAATGAGGCGTTCGCTTTTTTCATGTATCTTCAGCACCCGACCATCAACGGGAGCGAGCACCGTGACGGCTTTGCCCCCCACCTGCCGATCTACCGTTGCCTGAAGCGCAGCAAGATTGAAACGGGCTGCCTGAACGCCTGAACGCGCCTGATCAGCCTCTTTTTTTGCGATGTCGGCCTCATTCTCAGCGAGTTCAAAACTCTCTTTTGCTACTGCTCCTTCACGATAGAGATTCTGATAGCGGGCAAGGCGGCGTTCAGCCTGCTCAAGAACAAGCCCGACCCGTCGCTGCCGGGCAACAGCTTCGTCAAGCGCAGCACGGGCAGACCCTGCCCGTGAAGAGGCTTCACTATAGGAACGGGCATCAAGTTCAGCAGGTAATACCGAGGCAACAACACTTCCCTTCTTTACAGTATCACCCTCCTCAAGCGAGATTCTCAGCAGCTTTCCTGTCACCGGAGCCGCAATGACGAAGCGCTCATTCACACGAGTAACACCCTCACCGTCAAGTGTTACCTGGAGTGGGCCACGCTTCACCAAACCGGAATCCACAGGCAACGGAGATGAGCGCATGACAAAAAAGAGGATCAGTGCCGCTATTGCAACTGAGAGGCCGATAAGACGCTGTGTTTTTGAGAGGAGCATAATCTATTCCCTTGTTTTCAAAACTTCAACCAGATCAAGCGTTACAAGCCGCCGTCTCACCAGAAGACCCGAAAGCGCTGAAACAATAATGATAACCATAAAAGCAAAAAGAAAGTTGAAGGC
This sequence comes from uncultured Chlorobiaceae bacterium, assembly GCA_903838095.1. Taxonomy (GTDB): domain Bacteria; phylum Bacteroidota; class Chlorobiia; order Chlorobiales; family Chlorobiaceae; genus Chlorobium. The sequence goes on along the minus strand of CAILXE010000473.1, from coordinate 247 downwards.
GCTGAAGACAAGCGGCAGCCGGTAGAGTTCAGAGCTGAGCCCTTCGGCCAGCAACCAGGAGAGCCCGATCCCGATCAAAAAGCCAACCGGAATGGCCAGAATGGTGAGCAGCGCCTGCTCGCCCAGCAGAATAACCGAGACCTCAGCTTCCGTCATGCCAAGAACCCTGAGGCTTGAGAGTTCACGCGCCCGTTCCGAGAGCGAGATACGCGCACCATTATAGACCACAGCAAAGGCAAGAATACAG
>CAILXE010000472.1 GCA_903838095.1 uncultured Chlorobiaceae bacterium | reverse complement strand
GGCATCCGGACGCTCGACAAGTCGGGTAGAAGAGAGGTTCTGCACCACCAGAAAATTCCGAAGATGCTCGACAAGCTTTTCAAGAAAATCCTGCTCGTCATATCCGTTCCTTATCACAAACTGCGCAACGTCAAGCATTTTTGAAGGGTCTTGTGCCATAACTGCGTCGGTGACATCAAACATGGTGTCATCATCAATATAGTTCAGCAGTTCGGCAACTCCCTGATAACTGATAGCTCCTTCATGATCATTTTCTGCTGAAAATGCGATAACCTGGTCAAGGATGCTCTGGGCGTCACGCATTGAACCCTGAGCCTTGCGACCAATAAGCTGCAGGGCATCACCCTCAACAGCAATATGTTCCGCATCACAGATTGACTGAAGCTGCTTCTGAATATCATCAAGCGGAATACGCTTGAAGTTGAAGCGCTGACATCGCGAAGAGATCGTTGCCGGAATCTTGTGAAGCTCGGTCGTGGCAAAAATGAAAATAGCGTGAGGCGGTGGCTCCTCAAGCGTCTTCAGAAAAGCGTTAAATGCGGCAATGGAAAGCATGTGTACCTCATCAATGATATAGACCCTGTACTTCCCTTTCTGAGGCCCATATCGGACATTCTCACGAAGAGTACGGATATCGTCCACACTGTTATTGGATGCAGCATCAAACTCTGAAATATTGAGACTGGTGCCAGCATCAAAGTCTCTGCAACTTTCGCACTCACCACAAGGCTCAGTCACCTGCTGCATATATTCCGCATCATCCATCAGTTTCTGGCAGTTCAGTGCCTTTGCAAAAATCCTCGCCGCCGTGGTCTTGCCAACACCCCGCAATCCGGAGAAAATATAACCATGCCCAACCCGACCCATGCGAAGCGAATTCTGGATTGTGCGCGTCACATGCTCCTGCGCCGTGATATCGGCAAATTTTGCCGGCCTGTATTTTCTTGCTATAACCTGATAACTCATGAATGCTGTTTATGACTATCCTCTAACATAACTGCGAGGGAAATATCCATACTGCTTTTCAGGCACTCTGTAACCCCCTTGCTTATTGTGCTTAAATGTACGTTTTTACTCTCTGAAATCAGCAAATCGTTTTGAAGCCCGAGAACTTCGGCAGGCATTATCGTGTACAGATCAAAAAGTGTCAACGCGTAAAGATCACGACTGACCGCGAGATCACCATTTGCGGTAACATGAATCAGATCTTTTTGCAAAAGAATATCAACAATTTTTCTTAACCCGGACGGATCAACAGAAGGAACCGACTTCACAATTTTCCTCATATTCATGGGAAGAGCATTATTCTGACCATGCCAGATGGAATCAAGAACCAAAAGAATGAGAGACATTCCCCGCAAGGGATTAAACTGTTCGATAACTCTGTCTGAAGGTGCAAGTGCTCCAAGACAATAGACAAATTCCGCCCCAGTCAGCAGAACAACCCATCCAAGATAAATCCAGAAAAAAAGCATCGGAATAACCGATAATGCTCCATAAATATGCTCAAATGTTGAAATATGGGTGACATAAAAAGCAAACCATTTTTTGGAGATCTCAAGAAGCAGCGCTGCTAACAATGCACCCGAAAAAGCATGGGCCAGTCTCACCTTGCGGTTTGGCACAAGCATGTAGAGCAAAAAAAATGCCAGAATCGAATTGAAAAAGGGGAAGAAAGAGAGAAGAAGCGTTTTTACCTCAAACAAAGGGCCTTCAGTGAAGACCGTGTACCAGACATAAGAACTTGCCGCAAGGCTGCTTGCGATAAGCACAGGTCCAAGTGTCAGTACTGTCCAGTAGAGTGTAAATCCCTGAAGTATCTTTCGGGGGGCATGCACCTCCCAGATTTCATTCAGGGTATGATCCACCGTTGAAATAAGAGACAGCGCTATAATAAACAGGAACACTCCGCCGAGCAATGGAACTGTGGCTGTCTTGCCAATAAAAGCTGACAGATAATGATTGAGCACTGTGCCCACACCCGGCATAAAGTTCTGAACAAGGAAATCCTCAAGAAAACGCTTGAAGGGTGCGAAAACAACAAAAACATTCAGTATGGAAATAACAACGGCAAGCACCGGCACAATTGAAAGCAAGGTCTGAAAAGCCAGAGATGCCGCACCAAGAAAAATCCTGTCATGAATAAAATTTTTCCAGAAAAACGGCGTAAATGCCCTTATATACTCAGCAAGTTTTTCGTTTTTTACCATCACTTCTTTTTTTCGTACATGGATACGAGAAACAATAATCTTTTGAGAGAAACACTCTCATTATTTCAGAGGTGAATATCCGACCCCAACCGATTTCACCCTGGTCATGAGCAGTAATCCAATAATAAAAAACAGCAACAGCGATGCAAGGGCCACTTTTTGACTCCCGGCCTGAGAAGATACCAATCCAAACACAAACGGACCGGCAATAGCCGAAGCCTTACCAAACGTCCCGTCATAAAAACCAAAAAATTCAGTGACATGTTCTGTTGGTGTCAGGCGTGTCATCATTGACCGGGATGCTGACTGCGATGAGCCCATAGACATCCCGGCCAGCATGCCTGTGTAAAAAAACAGCTCTTTACTGTCCGCAAAAATTGCAGCAATAACAACAACAAGCCAGATCATGAGCGTAATCACTATGGTTCTCTTTGGCCCAATTTTATCGGTCACAAAACCAAAAAGAATCGAACCTGCTATTGCTGTCGTCTGAACAAGCATGAAAAAGAAGATTAACTCTTCAGTTGTAAAACCAAGTGTGTTCTGTGCATAAATTGAGGAAAATGCTATAACCGTCAAAATAGCGTCATTATAAAAAAAACAGGCAAGGAGAAAACGCGCAAGATCAGGGTAGTGCATAATATGCTGCACCGTAAACTTTACTTCCCGAATAGAACGACTGAGTAACACCAAAGAGATTGGCGCTCTCTTCTCTTTTTTTTCATCCCG
>CAILXE010000471.1 GCA_903838095.1 uncultured Chlorobiaceae bacterium | reverse complement strand
GTATCCGGCGTGTTGTTGGTGACCGCTGTTGCAGGCAGTGATGCAGCATCATTACCGAGAGCGTCCTGAATCGCATTAGTGTCATTATTGCCTGATGGGTCAGTATAGGCGACTGTTACTACCTCACCATTGGCTACAGGAGTTGAAAGAGTGAGGGTAACCGTTTTTGCGACCGCATTAACCGCAACAGTGCTGACCCCATGACCGCCAGAAACCGTAAAGGCTCCCGCAATTGGAGGATGGGTATTATCCAGATTATTAACACTGTTATAGGTCATGACCAGCGTCAAACCGCTTACTACTGCCGAACTAAAAACCGGAGCCGGAGTGTACGGCGTATTGTTGGTGACCGACGTCGCAGCCAATGACAAAGCATCATTCCCAGCTACGTCCTGAATCGCAGTAACATCATTATTGCCTGACGGGTCATTATAGGCGACTGTTACCACCTCACCGTAAGCCACCGCCGTTGAAAGCGTGAGCGTGACTGTCTTGGTGACTGCATCGACAGCAACAGTACTGACCCCATGACCACCAGAAACCGTAAAGGCTCCCGTAGGCGGAAGATGGGCGTTATCAAGATTATTTACATCTGTATAGGTCATGACCAGCGTCGAACCGCTTACTACTGCCGAACTAAAAACCGGAGGAGTGGTATCGGCCACCGGGCCGTAATTCAGCGTTATTGTTCTGTAAGCGCTAATAGTCGAATCCCATATAACTAGTGTTTCTATACTTTTCAGATTGAAGGTAAAAACCCCACCACTCTTTGTACTTGCACCTGATACAACAATAACCTGATTGACATCCGCTGGTGCGATTGTAAACCCTGCACCACCTTTATAGTCAAATCTTTTATCGTATGTTGGGCTGCCACTTTGCAAAGAAAACGTATCAGTGCCGCCAAGGCCATCAATATTATAAGTATTCCCACCACTGGGAGGCTGCCCCCAATACGTCAAATCAATAGAGTCATTAGTGTTTAATCCCGTCCATGAAACTGCCATTGTTAATGATCTCCTTCGGTATTTAAAATAATTTATTTGTAAATAATATATTACTTTGCAAGTACTTAATCTCTAAGTGGGTTTACCACAAAAAACTGCCCAATTCAATAATGAAGGATGAACAGTTTGTTTATCAGCGAAAAGCCTCAAGAGCAAATCACGGATTTGATTCATTGAATACCTAAGAAGATTACTCTCTTTAGCATTAAAGCGCCATTAAAAGCGACTTAAATTTTGCTAAAAAAAGAGATGCCGTTGAGGTAACAATAGGCAGGCGAGAGAATACTCTGCGAAAATTTTCGCGTTACTCTTTAGAGTCGGTCTATGGTTCATGAGGCCGCCAAATGCAGAAAAAAAGTACAGCCCTCTCCATTAATAAAATGAAAAAGGGCTGAGATGGCAAATCTACACGATAAGAGAACTAAAAATCCCTTGAGATTCCAAACTGGATGAATTTTGCTCTGAATGGTTTAAGCCCAGAGTCACCGCCACCGGTTATACTCCACCCTGGACGCTGTTCATAACTCTCAAACTTTGCATCAACCAACCAGTCTTTGGCAATCCTTTTTTCAACCTTGATACCAAGCGTCACTGCACCGAACGCTGACAGGCGCTGATCTAAAGTTACAGGAGGTAACAACGGGTCATATAGTCGAACCGAAGCCTCAGGAGACACCCCCGTGGGAACAGCCGGATCTACTGGCAAATAAAAGTCGGCGGCTGTTTGAGAATAGTACCTTACCGAGGGGATAATTGTCCAATCATTCACAACCGGCTGAACATATTCCAGGTCAAAAGTATGAGCCCTGATGCCAAAAGTGTCGGTATAATAGCGATACGAGAGATGACTCGTGCCGTCAATGCCATCAAAATGATGGTTCCATCGAGTCATAACCGTCTTGCTCTGCCGCTTCTCAGGTCTTCTGTCATACAGCTTGTAAGGATCACTGAAGTATCCGTTACCATTTGAATAGCCGACATTCAACTGCACAATATCCCTCTTCGTCAACACCTTGGTAATACCAAAAAAACCGGCAACAACTCTTTTTTCAAAAAAGGCTGTATCATCTATTGAAGGGAAAATAGAGTCTGAAGTATAACTGCCACCCAGTGTGAACGTTGTATTCTTATCCTCTGTCGCCAAGCTTCCCTGAAAAGAATAACCACGTGAAATATAGTCGTTTTCTTGGGAATAGCTGGTGCCAGCTGTCAAACTGCCCTTTGGCAGATAACGGGTAACGTTCAGATCCACAGCATTACGGCGTTCTCTTATTTTTGAAGCACCGGAAACCATATCAGGCTCAACAAAGCTATGATACGAGGGAGATGCGCCGGAAACAGAATCGTACGTGTAGGATGTGCTGATCGACCACTTTCCTGCTATCGGAGCCATGGCCGAAACGGTGTAGGCATTAATATCCATCCGGTCGAAGCCGGGCTGGCTATCCTTGTAATTAAGATATTTAAAAGCAACAATACCCTTTTCCGGAGCCGCTTCAGCAAACGCAGAGCTGGAGAAGGGAAGTGCCATGGCAGCAGCAAAAATCGCTGCCCCTATAACATGAGTTTTTTTTGTCGGGACTGGTTTCATAAGAGTATCCTGAAAATTAAAATTACATTAATTGCAACCGCAGCCACCACCGCCGACCCCGGCACCACCGGAAGCTGCCTCTTTGCTGCTGTAGATGTGTTCGGTATACTTGGTATCAAGCGGATCGCCCTCAAAGGTCATTTCAGGTTTTGCAAGCGTCTCTTTTTCCCAAGGCTGTACAGCCTGCCCGATCGAGCAACCTGACAAACCCAACATCAGCAACAGAAGAGCATAAACAGGTTTCAGCAATACATTTTTTTTCATTTTTTGGCCTCCAGTGCAGCGTTGATCTGTTTTTCAAGTTGTTCGCGATCAGCCTCTTTAAACCCTAAATGCTGAAAGATAATCTTACCATCTTTTCCGACAAGAAAACTGGTCGGCATACCCTTTACACCATAATTTTTGGGGGTACCACCTTTTGAATCAAAAGCAACGGTAAAATGAGCCGGAGTCTGCGCCAGAAACTTTTGCGCATCCTCACTTTTAGCATCAAGATTCACCCCGATAATTTTCAGTCCCTGAGCCCTGTATTTATCCTGCATGGCGTTCATCCAGCCAAACGACTGCTTGCACGGCCCACACCAGGATGCCCAGAAATCAACATAAACAACAGACCCGGCGGTACTCGAAAGTTTCACCATCCCTTGCACTCCGGGAAGTTCAAAATCAGGCGCCTTGCTTCCGGCATCAAGCGCGTATGAATTACTACTGAAACTCAAACAAAAAAGAATCGCAAACGAAAGCGATCTTAATTTCTTCCATTGAAGAGTTGCCATAATAAATTATTGTTTGATTATAAAAATTGATTGCATAGAAAACCGGTCATGATGGCACTGAGGCTCAAGTCGAAGCCACGAAAGCAGCACCAATCAATCTTCGGATCTTAAGCCATCCGAAAAACTATTGGAAAAAATAAAAAAGGAGTAACTCGTTAATAGAAGATCAATACAATCACTGTTTTTATTTTAATCAACAAAACCTTAAAGAACCACTAAAGCTGGCTTAAAAAGAACTTAATTTGACAAAAAATAACGTTTTGCATCAATGAATTGAGACATCTTCATTTGGTCGATAATTGAAACCGAATGAGAGACATTGACTATTGTATCACTTGCAGTGAGATGAATTGCTGTTCATTATTTCAGATACCCAAAGATCATTCATATTGATCGTCTTGCTACAACGTTAAAGAGGCATCCACAGACACCTCTTTAACAGTATTCTTTCATTCAGAATGCATTATTTCGCCATCTTGACAGCAACAGTTGCGACCTGTCCTTCACCAACGGTAACCATTGTCTTGCCCTGTGGCTTAAGTTTTTCGCTCCATGCCGTTATCTCATAGGTGCCTGCAGGAACATTCTTGATTGTAAACTTGCCATCTGCTCCAGTGACACTGAAATAGGGATTTTCAATAACAACAACATAGCCGGACATTTCAGAATGCACATTGCACAGAAGATTCACAACACAGGGCTTATCAAAAAGAACTGACTTCGACATGCCCGGATTGTATGTACCGAGATTAAATTTCTTGCAGGCATCCGCAGAAAATATATTGTGATTGACCTTGTCGCTATTAATAAAATCGACGCTGGAACCTACAGGTACAGCAAGCACATGGGGAAGAAAAACAAGATTTTTCTGATCCATCACAGCCTTCTGGGGAGCAACTGGCCCCTTGACACCTTTCAGGTAGACGACTGCGTCTTTTTTATACTTTGCCAAAGCAACATCAACAGTGCCTGTTACTGTTCCACCACAAAATGCAGTTGAAGTGATGAACCCGAAACAGGTCATGAAGAGTGCGCTTTTCAAAGATTTGCTTTTGATGTTAAACATTTCTGACTCCATGGTTTTTGATTTTTCCAAAAATTAATCCCCCTAAACTAAAACATATTCTATTATAACGATCACTTGCCTGAAAGAGTTCTGATATAGGTAACAATGAACTCGAGCTCCTCAGGGTGAAACGACTTACCCCACGGCGGACACATGTTCGACTTGCCGACAGAGGCAGAGCCTTCCATTATCGCCTGAAACAGCCTTTCATTCGACAAGCTCTTCATAAAAGCTTTATCGGTAAAATTGGCTGGAGTGGGGGTCAAGCCATAGTACTGGCCACCACCATCGCCTGTTTCTCCGTGACAGACCGCACAATAGTGCAAGAAGAGCCGTTTTCCTTCTTTCATAGCAAAAGGAACCTTTGTCGCTGTGGCGGCAGAATCAACTGCCGCCACAGGCTTTTTAGAATCAGCTTTCCCTGACTGGTTCGGTTTCTTGCTGCATCCCGTAATCACAAGCACTGAGAGTGTTGCGAGAATGGCGAACTTCCTGATTTTTAAGGTTTTTAGCATCACTTCGTGTTCAGTTTCAGGGTCATCAAAAAGTTTGTCAAATAAATTCTTTCCCGTTCGGTAAACCCATAATCTGGCTCAACAATATCGGGTTTGAATTTGCGGGCATTTTCAAGATGCCTGAAAATAAACCCGGGCTGTAACCGGTTACCAACATCCGACAAATTAGGTCCAAGAG
>CAILXE010000470.1 GCA_903838095.1 uncultured Chlorobiaceae bacterium | reverse complement strand
TGTTTCTGGCAGATAATGTTAACGGTTTTGAGGCCATGGATCAGTCCCGGGAGTAAGAGCGTTGACAAAAAAACTTTGAAAAAGATAGGCGTTGAACAACAAAAAACAAATTTTACCATTATTGACTTTTATACTATGCCTGTGCCGATCTGTTCCGAATGGCTCTAATTAACGGTTTTATTGGCAGCCGGGCGAAATATTTTTTATTATTATCAAAGTCTTGTCCAATAATGTTCCGTGAAAAAATAGCATTTGATTAATCATGCGTCATCTTCTGTTCCGTATCCGTTCTTCTCTGGCTGGTCTGACGCTGCTGATTTTGCTGGTAAGTTTATGCGGCACACTTTATGCTGTACCTCCCGTCAAGCCCGCTGAAAGTACAGTGCCATTCGTCGTTTCAACAGGAAATGATCAGGGTTATACGGTCAGGGTGCTTGCCATGAACAGTGGTAAAGAGCTTCTGATTGATATTGAGTCCATGGCAAGAGCTTTGCGCCAGAGTTATCGCAAAAATCCGGACGGGGTTGTGCTTGAGTCATCTGAAGGGAAGTCAGCGCCGCTTTGTGCTATCCTGATTGGCAATCATTTTGCCCGCATTGTTTCAAGGGTGCCTGATGTTCCTGAAAGAGTCATTCAGATGCAGTCTGCTCCCGTAAAAAAACAGACACAAATCTATCTGTCAGTCACCAGTGCATGTCGGCTTTTTACGCTCTGGCTGGACCGGAATGTTGAGTATAACGCCGTGACCGGCAGAATAAGTGCTTCGGTAAAGTCAAATCGTGCAGGAGAATCTGTCGCCACAATCGGGCTTGGCAGAAATGGAGAGCCGAGAACAACCGCAGCGAACTCTCCACATGTTGTTGCTGAGAGAACCGTGATTACCGGGATTGAGGTTGAAAAGCGCGCTAATGGAGCGATCCTGAGCTTTATTGCATCCGGCCCTCCAGTACAGGGTTCACTGCTCAAACCTGATGCCGACGGGAAAGCTGTGTTAACACTTGAAAAAGCCTCTTGCGATGTCAGCGCATTATCGAAACTTTATAACAGCGGCATTGTACGCTCTATCACTCCGAAACAGTTTGAAGGTGCTGGATTGCAGTTTACGGTTGCTTTTGACAACCGCTCATTTGTCATTAATTCGGTTGATTTTCAGCGGGATAACAGGAACAACCGTTATATGCTCTATGTTCGCAGTTATGCTGATGTTGAAAAGATTCACAGAAAGGAGAAGGAGCAGCAGATAGCACAGGTGCTCAATCGCGATGTTGAAAAGTGGAAGCTTGATACTATTGTGCTTGATGCCGGTCATGGCGGAAAGGATCCAGGAGCCATTGGAGGAAACGGAACTCGTGAAAAAGATGTTGTTCTGAACATTGTCAGAGACCTTGGTGAATTTATTGAACAAAAGTGGCCGGATGTACGGGTGATCTACACCAGAAGGGATGACACCTTTATTCCTTTGCATGAACGCGGCAAAATAGCCAACCGCAACGGAGGCAAACTCTTTATCAGCGTGCATTGCAATGCAAGTCCGAACCGTGCGGCCAGTGGTTCTGAGGTTTATATTCTTGGTTCGAACAAAAACAAGGCAGCTCTTGATGTCGCCATGTTTGAAAACTCGGTTATCCGTAAAGAGGCGGATTATCAGGTTGAATACAAGGGGTTTACTGAGGAGTATCTCATTATGAGCAGCATGGCGCAGAATGCTTTTGCCAAGCAGTCGACAACTCTTGCACAGGATATTCTCAAGCCGGTGGAGATGAGGCAGACCAACAGCAGTCGCGGAGTGCGCCAGGCGAGCTTTATGGTGTTATGGACGCCTTCCATGCCGAGCACTCTGGTAGAGGTGGGGTATTTGTCAAATCCTGAAGAGGAGCAGCATCTTCAAGATCGCAATGAACAGGCAAAAATTGCCTATGGTATTTTTCAGGGCGTGCTGACCTTCCGCAAGAATTACGAAACCTCAACGATGGCTTCAATGAGCAACTGAGTTGCTCTGTGCTTTGATCGCAAATGTGTTGCAAAGTTGTAAACCTTCAACTACATTCAGGTTCACAATTTCAACAGTTTGTTTTCCGGCTGCTCTTCCTCTGGTTATGAATGATGTTACCGCACACCTTCTGAAACGTCTTGCCTCAGAACACAACTTTCTGTCGGGCGAGGAGCTTTGTCATGAATTTGGCATGACCAGAAGCGCCGTGTGGAAACATATCTCTCTGCTTCGGGCCGAAGGCTATCAGATTGAAGCGGTTTCAGGAAGGGGCTATCATTTGTCTGGTTTGACAGGACGCCCTGTTGATGCAGAGGTACGGCCATTTCTGAAAACCCGGCGCTTTGGAAACGAAATTTTCTATCATGCCGTAACAGCATCAACCAATCTTCTGGCCAAAACTCTTGCCGGAGAAGGTGCTGCGGAAGGATGTGTTGTTGTTGCCGATTCCCAGAGCGGCGGACGTGGCAGAATGGGACGCATCTGGGTGTCGCCTCCAGGGGTCAACCTCTATTTTTCCCTGATTCTGCGGCCACAGGTGCCGTCAGTCAGAGTGCCACAAATGACCTTGCTTCTTGCCGTTGCCATTCATCGCGCCCTGTGCGCCATCTCTCCGGGACTTGTGGCGATGATCAAGTGGCCGAATGACATTCTTGTCAATGAAAAAAAGGTGTGCGGTGTCTTGTGCGAAATGCAGTCAGAACCTGAAATGACCCATTTTGTGGTTGCAGGAATCGGAATAAATGTCAATCAGTCCGAAATACCGGCAGAACTCAGAGAGCGCGCGACCTCCCTGTTTCTTGAGAGAGGAGAATGCTGTTCGAGGCCGGAACTTCTTGCTTCCGTACTCAACTTTTTTGAGCCTCTCTATGATGAGTGGTTACTTCAGGATGATCTCGCCTTTATCCTTCCTTATCTCGAGAAATATTCACTGCTTCAGTCAAGAGAGGTCTCCATTGATCAGCGTCACCGCAATCTGACCGGAACAGTTACCGGAATTGCCAGTGGAGGTGAGCTGAAACTTGCGGGTGTGGATGGTCAGACCACTCTTGTCTCATCGGGCGAAGCCCATCTTCGAAAATAATAAACTTTGATGTTTACTTGTTATGGAATCAACAACGCTCCATCCCCTGATTGTCTCCGCTTATCGTGTGCTTGAAACCGGAGAACCAATAACGCGCGCCGAAGCGCTTCTTCTTGCCGATCTGCCCGGCGAACTTGCTCTCGATCTTGCGTCGCTGGCAAACAAAGTCAAAAATCGCTATGGCAACAAAACCGAAGCACTTCATGCCTGTTCAATCATGAATGCAAAGTCCGGGGTATGCGGCGAAAATTGCCGGTTTTGTGCCCAGTCGCGGCACAACCATGCCAATATTGAGGTCTATGATCTTGTCAATGAGGAGTCTGTGCTGATAGAGGCCCGACATTGTCTGGCAGAGGGTGTTTCTCATTTCGGCATTGTCACGAGTGGTTACGGGTATAAAAAGATAAACAGTGAGTTTCAGCGGGTGCTCGACATGATAGACCGGCTGCATGCGGAATTGCCGGAGCTGCATGTTTGTGCGTCACTCGGAATGCTGGGCGAAGAGCCGGCGGCAGCTCTGGCTGCCCATGGCATTGCCCATTACAATATTAACATTCAGGTTGCTCCAGACCGCTATCATGATCTGATTGCAGATACACACACCGTTGAGGAGCGCATTGAGACCATCAGGCTGCTGAGAAAACACAACATCTCTGTCTGCTGCGGCGGCATCATGGGTGTTGGTGAAAGCATGCAGGAACGGATTGCCATGATTTTTGTCCTGCAGGAACTTGATGTTACCGTCATACCCCTCAATGTTCTGGTGCCGATTGACGGCACACCACTTGAAGGCAGTGATCCGGTTTCTGTCGCAGACATTGTAAAAACTTTCGCCATTTGTCGCCTCGCTCATCCCGATAAAATCATCAAGTTTGCCGCTGGCCGGGAAACTATCATGAAAGATTTTCAGGGACTTCTGATGCTCTCCGGTGCCAACGGCTATCTGACCGGCGGTTATCTGACCACTCGGGGAAGGGAAGTGGCCGATGACCGACGCTTTGCCGGCCAGATCGCCAGTTTTAACTGAGGGTGGGGACAATGCAGTTTCATGAACGGATCAGGCAGGAGCTTGATGAACTTCGCGCTCTTGACCGATACCGGGTACTGCCGGATATCAGCGCACGAAACGGCAAGCATATTGTTGTCAACGGAGAGCGCCTCCTGAACCTCTCCTCGAATGACTACCTCGGCATTGGGGACGACGAACCTCTGCTTGCCGGGTATACTCAGGCGTTCAGTGAGACCGGCCACGCCATGACCAGTTCCTCTTCCCGTCTTCTGACCGGGAATCATCCACTCTACGATCAATTGGAACAAGCTCTTGCAGCACTCTATCACCGTGAAGCTGCGCTCGTTTTCAACAGTGGCTATCATGCAAACATAGGGATGCTTCCCGCACTCAGCAGTCGTCATGATCTTATACTCAGCGATCGGCTGAACCATGCCAGTATTATTGACGGCATGAAGATAACCGAAGCTCCGTACCAGCGTTTCAGGCACCGTGATTACGATCATCTTGAAGAGCTGCTTGCCGGAGCGGCAGGTCGTTACCGCCAGATATTTATTGTAACTGAATCGGTGTTCAGCATGGACGGTGATCTTGCCGATCTTGAGCGTCTTGTTGCCCTGAAAGAGAAATACGAAGCGTTTCTGATTATTGATGAAGCGCACGCAGTTGGCATCTTTGGAGAGCACGGTCTCGGTCTCTGTGAAACAGCCGGGATGGTCCAGCAGATTGATATCATCACGGGGACATTCGGCAAGGCACTCGCCTCAACCGGCGCTTATGCCGTGATGAACTCACTTGTCAGGGAGTATCTGCTCAATACTATGCGCTCAGTTATTTTTACCACCGCTTTGCCACCGGTTATTCTCGGCTGGAGTTTGCTGACGCTTGCCCGGCAGAGCCTCATGCAGCATGAGCGGCGGGAGCTTCTGCTGCTTGCGGCAAGACTGCGTCACGAGCTGATTGAGCGTGGTTTTGACGTGCCCGGTGATAGCCATATTGTTCCGGTTATCACGGGTGGCAACGATCTTGCCGTGGCCATGGCCGCCAAACTGAGAAGAGAAGGATTTCTCTGCATGCCTGTCCGTCCGCCGACTGTACCAGAAAAGAGCGCTCGTATCCGTATTTCACTTCGCTCAATCCTGCAATGGGAGGATATTGCACGGATACCAGAAATTATTGGAGGCTAAAGAGATCATGAAGACAGCATGGCTCAGAAAAGAGGGAGCTGAAGAACTCCTGCTTTTTTTCAACGGCTGGGGTATGGATGAGGGCATCGGTACTCATCTTCTTGGTCAGACACTTTCGGAAGAGTTGACACGGGATGTTCTTGTCTGCCACGATTACCGCTCACTGGAGCTTGAAAAAGTGGTTCAGGATGAGTTATACCAATATAAGCAGATAACAATTGTCGCATGGTCATTCGGAGTATGGGTGGCGCAGCATACAGAGCTTCCGCCAATAACGCGGGCAATTGCTCTCAACGGGACGCTTTATCCAGTCAATGCGGAAAAGGGGATCAGGCCAGATCTCTTTGAGGCGACTCTCGCCACCTTTTCCGAAGAGAATCGCCAGCGCTTCAACCGCCGGATGTGCGGCAGCACCGAAGCGCTCTCCCTTTTTTCTGCCATGGCGCCCGATCGCGCCGTTGAAGATCAGAAAGAGGAACTGGCCTTTTTGAAAGAGCATTTCCAGGTTTCCGGGGCCACAAAGGCGGCATGGAATTATGATCATGCCATTATAGGTGGCAAGGATCTTGTCTTTTCGGCACAACAGCAGTACAACGCATGGGCTGGAACATCCCGGACGGTCATTTCCGATATGCCGCATTTTCCTTTTCTCCATTTCAGGAATCTACAGGAGGTGGTGGCTTGTATCAGTACGTAAGCATCGACAAACAACTTGTCCGCGAAAGGTTCTGTCATTCGCTCAAAAGTTACGGCAGCCATGCTGTGGTGCAGCGATCAATGGCCAGAGAACTGGCAGAGATGATCTGCCGTTCAGAGCAGGGCCGCTCCTTTGATCGTGTTCTTGAAGTGGGGGCGGGTTCAGGGATGTTCATGACTGAATTGCTGAACCGCTGTGCCGTGCATACCTACTTTGCCAATGATCTTGTCGAAGAGAGTCATCATTGCCTCAGTGAAGTTCTTGAGCACTTTCCGGTTGAGGAATTTCGTTTTCTTGCTGGTGATATTGAGCACATCGATGAGCTGCCCTCCGACCTTGATCTGGTGGTTTCGAATGCAACCCTGCAATGGCTTGATGATCTCGACGGATTTTTCAAAACCATGGCTGCGCATCTCAAGCCCGGAGGAATGCTGGCCTTCAGTACCTTCAGCACCTCAAACATGTGTGAAATTTCATCCATTGAGGGAACCGGCCTCAGGTATCATACCCTCGAAGAACTTGAACTTCTTGCCGGAAAATATTTTGAACTGACCGAAAGTAACCAGCAGGTGCAACAACATGAATTCAGCTCTCCTGAAGCGGTTTTGCACCATATACGGCAGACTGGTGTCAACGGCATTCGGCGCCGTTCATGGACAAAAAGCCGATACCTGCACTTTATCGACCAGTATCGCCTGCTCTATTCTTGCGGAAATGGCGTTTTTCTTACCTATCATCCAGTATACTGCTGTATGAAAAAAAGAGTCTCATGAAAGGAACAGTTCTTGTTATTTCCGGTATTGATACCGGCATAGGAAAAACTTTTGTGACCGGTATGCTTGCCAGGGTCCTGCTCCAGCAAGGGAAAAACGTTATTACCCAGAAAATTGTCCAGACTGGTTGCGAAGGAGTTGCGGAGGATATTCTTGAACATCGCCGGCTGATGGGTATCGGATTGCAGGAGGCTGACCATGAAGGGCTGACCTGCCCTTACCTCTTTCGTTTTCCGGCTTCACCACATCTTTCAGCCCGGCTTGAAGGCGCAGAAGTTGATCTGATGCACATCCGGCGGGCAACTCTTTTTCTTCAGAAGCGCTATGAACTTGTTCTTCTGGAGGGAGTTGGCGGATTACTGGTGCCACTTGGCCCGGATCTGCTGTTTGCAGACTATGTGCGAGGGACAGGATATGGACTTGTTCTGGTGACCAGTCCGCGTCTTGGCAGCATCAACCAGACACTGCTCTCCCTTGAGGCTTGCGTGAAACGGGGAATATCTGTCCGGGCAGTTGTCTACAACTCATTTCAGGAAGTTGACAAGATCCTGGCTGATGATACTCGTGAGGTGATCAAGCACTATCTGAATAAATCGGGATATTCAGCGCCGGTGATTGACCTGTGTGATGGAAAACTTGACGCTGACGCTGTTTCACGCCTTTCATTATAATCATAGTACGGTTTATGTCGGCCAAAACTATTGACCTCGATTTTGACCGCCAGCACGTCTGGCATCCCTATACTTCGTTGACCAATCCATTGTCGGTTTATCCCGTGGTGCGGGCTGACGGCGTTTTTCTTCAGCTTGAAGATGGTCGTAGACTGGTTGATGGCATGTCATCCTGGTGGGCAGCCATTCACGGTTACAATCATCCGGTGCTCAATGCGGCAGTGGTCTCTCAGCTTGAGAAGATGAGCCATGTCATGTTCGGGGGCCTTACCCATGAGCCAGCCACCACACTTGCACGGCAGTTGGTTGCCCTGACCCCTGATCTTTTGCAGAAGATTTTTTTCAGCGATTCAGGTTCTGTTGCTGTTGAAGTTGCCATAAAAATGGCGATTCAGTACTGGGCAGCTCTCGGCAAATCCTCAAAAAACAAGATGCTGACGGTTCATTCCGGCTATCATGGCGACACTTTTGCGGCTATGTCAGTCTGTGATCCTGTAACGGGTATGCACTCCCTTTTCAAAGGAACCATTCAGCAGCAATATTTTGCAGAAGCTCCTTCATGCCGGTTTGATGAGCCCTGCACCGACGATGATATGGCTGATATGTACAGGCATCTCGAACGGCATCACTCCACCATTGCCGCAGTGATTATCGAGCCGGTCGTGCAGGGCGCGGGTGGAATGCGCTTTTACGCCCCTTCCTATCTCAGCCGGTTACGGGAGCTGTGCGACAGCTTTGGCGTGCTCTTGATTTTCGACGAAATTGCTACCGGTTTCGGGCGTACCGGAAAAATGTTTGCTTTGGAACATGCCGGTGTTGTGCCTGATATTCTCTGTGTCGGCAAAGCGTTGACTGCTGGTTACATGACCCTTGCCGCAACACTGACAACAGAGAGAGTTGCCGAAACGATCTGTTCAGGAACCCCCGGTCTCTTTATGCACGGACCGACTTTTATGGCAAACCCGCTTGCCTGTGCGGTTGCCTCAGCCAGCATTCGTCTTCTTGAAAGCTATGACTGGCAGGCCTCGGTATTTCGTCTTGAAGCGCAACTTCGAAAGGGGCTGGAGCCCTGCCGCTCCTTCAGCCATGTTGCGGATGTGCGTGTGCTTGGCGCGATTGGCGTTGTGGAACTCCAGAATCCGGTGACGATGGAGATCATTCAGAGACAATTTGTTGATAAAGGAGTCTGGGTTCGCCCCTTTGGACGGCTGGTCTATCTTATGCCGCCCTATATTATTTCCAATGAAGAACTTTCTATATTAACCACTGCGGTTTGCGATGTTGTGCAATCCATAAGGTAAATTTTTACAGAAAACACCATGAGAGCCAAGCCCTGGATTAAGCACTACGACAAGGGAGTTCCTCACACCCTTCATCCCTATCCGAAAGAGACGCTGGTTGATGTAGTCCGAAAAAGTGCAGCGGAGCAGCCGCAACATTCCGCAATGTTCTTCAAAGGGGCGTCACTCTCATACCGGGAGCTGGAACAGCAAAGCGATGCACTTGCCGCTGCACTTCTCTCTCTTGGTCTTGGATTGGGCGACCGGGTAGCCCTGATCATGCCCAATTCACCACAAATGATCATCAGCGAGCTGGGCATCTGGAAAGCCGGTGCTATTGCGGTGCCCATGAATCCACTCTATACCGTTCTCGAATTCGAGCATGCCCTTAATGAATGCGGTGCAGAAACAGTTATCGTTTTATCCCCGTTCTATGAAAAAATAAAGGCAGTTCAAACTGTTTCGCGCCTGAAAAGGGTTATTGTCACCACGATCAAAGAGTACCTTTCACCGCTTACATCCATTCT
>CAILXE010000469.1 GCA_903838095.1 uncultured Chlorobiaceae bacterium | reverse complement strand
TGCCCAGAATAACCCGATTTCTGATAGTGAGGTTGAGTGGGTACCAAAGGAGCCTCAAAAATTTCTCGATGTAGCAACTCATCGAATTGGGAACCTTGTACTTGACTCTGTTTCAGCAAATTCAGCCAAGGGTAGTCATGATTTCTCAGATAAACTGAAAAGTCTCAGCACAGATTCTACTTATCTCAGCCAGGGCGAATTGATCAATTGGGCGGAGGAGATTGGTGGGAAAAAGTGCTGGACTGTTAACTCCATAAAAAAACGCCAAGAGCACTTAAAGATTTTTGTCTTTAAGACTTGGTCTCCGGAAACATATTTCACCCCAAAAACAGAATTGGCTGTTGAAGAGCCGATGGAAGACGAAACCACAGGAGATGAATAATTATGCCAACTGTTGAACAGCTACGAAGTCGCCTTTTAAAAAAGCTCTCCGAGTTATTCCAGCTTGACCAGCCCGATCTGGATTTCGGCTTTTACCGCATCATGCATGCCAAGGCGCAGGATGTGAAGGCGTTTATCGAGCAAGACCTCTTGAACGTTGTTTCGGATGCTTTTGGCATGGTCGATGACAACCGCAAAGCGGAGTTACAGACAAAGATCGATCACGAAATCACAGCAGCGAAAGAATACGGCGTAGCTGATCCTGAACAATCACCAAAGGTCAAAGAGGCCAGGGAAGCGTATGCGGCAATAAAGGATGCCTCAGGCTCCGAGGCGGATGTCTATGACCATCTTTACCGGTTCTTTGAACGCTACTATGACAACGGAGACTTCATTTCCCGGCGGTACTACACACGTGAGACCTCCGGAAAAGCTGCGCCGTTTGCTGTTCCCTATAATGGTGAGGAGGTGAAGCTGCACTGGGCAAATGCCGATCAGTACTACATTAAAACGGCCGAATACTTCTCTAATTATTCATTCGATCTCCGGCAGGCAAAAGAGGTCATAGCTGTTAAAGGTAGTCTGGATTTCGGTGAAGATAAACCACTCAAGGTTCATTTTCGGGTTGTTGACGCCACTGAAGGTGAGCATGGCAACGTCAAGGCTACCGATTCAGATAAACGGTTTTTCATTATTCACAGTGGGAACCCGGTTGAGATTAATGAGCACGGTGAACTCGCTATCAACTTCGAGTATCGTATTGACCCTGAAAAAACCGGTCAGGAAGGCACGTGGAGAGATAAACGAAATGGAGAAGCCGTTGACACCATTCTGAATTCGATTGAGACAATCCTTCAGGCAGGAGATCAACAGTATCAGATGCTGCACAGTTATCTCTCTATGTTGAAGCTCCAGGCACCAACCGAAAGCAACAAGAACCGCACCATCCTCGAACGCTACATACATCAGTACACAGCCCGCAACACCATGGATTACTTCATCCATAAGGACTTGGGCGGGTTCCTGCGTCGTGAGCTGGACTTTTACATCAAGAATGAGGTCATGCGTCTTGATGATATTGAAAACGCCGACGCACCTGCCGTCGAGTCATATCTTGCCAAAATCAAGGTATTGCGGCAAATAGCCGGTAAACTGATCAGCTTTCTTGCTCAACTGGAGGATTTTCAGAAAAAGCTCTGGCTCAAGAAAAAGTTTGTGGTCGAAACAAACTATTGCATCACGCTCGACCGGGTGCCAGAAGAGCTGTATCCCGAAATTGCTCTCAACGATGCCCAGATTGAAGAATGGGGCAGGTTGTTCGCTATTGATGAGATAGAGAGTGATCTTGAAAGCGCAGGCTATTCCACGCCCTTACCGAATGGATTTCTCAAGGCCAACAATAAGTTGGTGCTGGATACTCGTTTTTTTGATGATTCCTTCAAAGAGAGGCTGCTTGCTTCTATTGAGCATTTCGATGAACAGTGTGATGGGTTGTTGATACATTCCGTTAATGCAGGTGCCTTGTCTTTAGTAAAAGAGACTTATCAGGCCCAACTTAAAGCAATCTATATTGACCCACCATATAATACGGAGTCCAATTCAATACTTTATAAAAATTTCTCATATTTAGCTCTTTTATTAATT
>CAILXE010000468.1 GCA_903838095.1 uncultured Chlorobiaceae bacterium | reverse complement strand
CCGGATTCTGGTTATTCAGCCAGACAAGAAAAGACTCTTCAAGAACAGCAGTTTTATTTTTTTTCTGTTTCAGCCATTCAGCAGGGGTTTCATTGCCGGCATAAATGTTCTGAGTTGGAAATGAGTTGATAAACTGGTTCAGATATTGTTCAGACTGCTCCTCGGAAAGCACTTCGTTCAGCGTTCCATAAACACTTTCAAGAAAGTTCGGTTGCCGTAAAGCGATTGCTTTGGTCATAATAGCATGAAACAGTGCGTGCAGAAGTTTCATGCCGTGCAACTGTGCAGGAAGGACTGCTTTTGCGTCTTTTCCTTTCTGCTGCTTCAGAAAATTATTAATGATTGCAGCCTGTCTTTCGGATTTTTTTAAGCTTTCCTGTCCGGAAGAGGGTAAAGAGAGGAATTCCGGATCAGGGAGATGGAAAAGTTTCCTGGCATTCCGATTCACATAAAAGTGATCTATTTTCTGTAACTCTGGCTGGTTTTGCGTTATCGTCACTGCAAAAAAATTTGAATGTTGTCCGACGGGCTTTAAAGGACAGGTCAGAAGAAGTGGTTATTTTATTTTTTTTTCGAGGTATCGCTGAAGGTAAGAAAACCCGATATCTTTTACCGAGCGCATAACTTCAAATCCAATGGCTGAAAGAGCAGTTTTCGGTTGAGTGGAAAAGTGCTGCTGAGGGGCAAGCGTAACCTGCTCAACTTTCCCGGCACTTTTTTTACATCCTCTTAATGTCCTCGCGAGAATCAAACCGGCAAGAAAGCTGGCGCCTGCTGCTTCAAAAGGGTACTTTCTGATCATTTTTTCAGGCGATACCTCTTCCTTGATATCATCTTTCAGTTTTTTTGTTCTTGACTTGATCTGTTCCTCTTTTTCTGCAATGGTGTTATGCAACTCTTCAATGCGTGCCTGAATGCCTGTTAAAGGCTCATTTTTTGTAGTCATGGACGGATAAAAGCATTTTCTGGATCAGGTTTTTAAGGAAAGACGGTTTTAATTTAGTAAAAAACAGAAAGCATGAGAGACACACAAGACTTACAAGAAGATAACCAAGGTAAGTGTGCCCAAGCAGTTCGCCGACCAACAGTGCAAAGGTTGTGATCAAATACCCAATACCGATAATCAGAATAACTCCGATGACAACTGCTGCTCCAACAAGAGAGATCTTTTCGGTTAATTCTATCTTGAGCAATTCAATCCTGGCCTCAATAATAGACATAATATCTTCGTAAGTCGACGATGCAGTCTGATCAAGGAGCTTGTGGAGCCCATTGTTCTTTTGTTGTACCGGCGCATGGCCATCACTCTCAGGCTTTTGGCGGCTCATCATGGTTTCAAATCAATGCTGTTTATCGCTTTCTTCTCATCAAAAGGCCAAACAAAGTGCCTGCTCCCAGTGACAACAGCAATGCCTGAGCCGGGTTTTTCCTTATAAATTCCTTTGCTTTATCGGTAGCCTGCACAAGCAGGTTAAAAGATTCACTCTCTCTGAAGCAAGAAAACGCATCCGAGAGTGTGTCACTAATTTCAGTGATCTGATTTGGAATTCGAGTTGCTGCCTGCGGGTCTTCTGACAGCTCTTCTGGTTTGCGGGTGTGTATAGTAACCGGGACTTCCTGTTCCATAAGAGTAAAAAACTGTTGATGATGTTACGGTCAATTCCTTCAATAATATATGAAAACAATATGGTCTTTGCATGATACTCTTACTGAAGAAGCCTTCCACCGTCAACATTAATGATCTGGCCGGTGATATAGTCACTTTCAAGCAGAAAGAGAATCGTTCTGATAATATCAAGAGGATCGCCAAGTCGTTTCAGTGGAATTTTATTTATCATCTCTTCCTGGGGGTCCATATTTTTGTCAGGGTTGATAGTTATGGTGCCTGGCGCTATGGAGTTTACAAGAATTCGTGGTGCAAACGTTTTCGCAAAAACCCTGGTCAGGTGCTGGATTCCTGCCTTTGATACCGTATAGGGCGCAAAGTTCTTCCAGACAAGATCAGCAGCAATATCTGAAATAGAGATGATTCGGGAGAGGAACTGCTGTTTCTGCATGATGTTGACAGCCGCCTGCATGGTAAAGAATGTGCCCTTCAGATTGGTATTCACCAGACAGTCCCACTCTTGTTCCGTAACATCAGGCAAAGGCGTGCTGAAAAAATTTGATGCGCTTGCTATGACCAGGTCAAGCCGGTCAAACTGTTGACTGAATGCCCGAAAGGCGTTCGTGATATCGCCGGCTTTCGAGACGTCACATCGTATCATCTGCGACTGAGGACTTATCCAGCGGATTTGTTCAAGAATTTGCAACGCATTTTCTTCTGATGAGTTCCAGGTAAAAAAAATTGTGTACCCCTGTCCGGCCATCGAAAGTGCTATTTCACTTCCAAGGACACCCGAAGCCCCTGTCATAAAGCATACTTTTTTACCTGGCGAGTTCATGGGTTTTAACGTTTGGTTTTGACTTTTTTCTCAAACT
The DNA here is from genome assembly GCA_903838095.1 of uncultured Chlorobiaceae bacterium. Classification (GTDB taxonomy): domain Bacteria; phylum Bacteroidota; class Chlorobiia; order Chlorobiales; family Chlorobiaceae; genus Chlorobium. The sequence continues at coordinate 3,013 of CAILXE010000468.1, read as the reverse complement.
CCCTGGAGAATAGCCGAATTGTTTGCCGAAAGCGGTAATAAAGTGATTGACGTGCGAGTATCCCAGATTTTTTGCAATTGTTTTCATTGGTATATCTGAGTCTTTAAGTGTGGCATGTGCTTCGTCAAGGCGCAATTCAGAAATGTAGCTGAAAAGAGACTTTCCGTATATCTCCGTAAATGCCTCTTTCAGCTTTCCTCCCGGGATATCATACTTGACCGCCAGTTCGTTGAGGGAAGGTACCTTCCCTTCCAGTTGAAGCAGATCATAATGCATCTGATGTATCCTCGTTTTTATATCTGATACCGGTTTCTGGTTTTCGATAGTGCCAGTAAAATATTGAGAAAGCGCACAGAGGTAATCAAGGACGTTTGCCTGGATATGCAGTTTTCCGATATGCCCTGTCAGGTGATCAGAAATACATGAATGGAGCAACCTGTTAATGTTTTGAGGTACCTTGTTGACGGCAATGGATGATATTGAGGGAACTTTCAGTGCAGCCAAAAGCGCTTGAGCATATTCTTTTCCGAGAAGTTGATTCAGTACCGAATCACCGATCACAAGGGTTGTCATTTCAATATCATCGCTGGCATCAAGTCTTACGAGACTCTCCCGAACCTCAATATGTTCAAACAGACAATTCTCATATCCGAAAATAAAATCATTTCCGAGCTTGTGATCCAAAAGCACGACTCTCCCTTTTTTTGTTGACTGTACACAGAGCACAGGTTCAAAGAAATGCTCTTCAATAGTTGCAACGGGTAACAATTTCCCTGATACTTCCGGTCTGAAGTGAACCATGCCACGCCGGATGACCATATGCAATGGCAAATGAATTGACTGCCACCACCCTTGTCCGATCTCTTCAGGCATTTTATGTTGTTTCTGTGGCATATCCTGCTCTGAATGATCAAAGGCCATACTGCTATTGTCCGGCGAACTGCTCCAGGTGAATCTGCTGCTGGCTATAGTCTTCGATTTCATAGGTGTTATTGGGCTGACGTGACCAATCAAAAACAAAAAACACCACAAGTATAAAAGTAAATCCCCAATTCCATAAAATCTTCTTTTTTTTATTTACGTAATCGTATATTTGCGATAAACAAAACATAGCGAAAATAATGCAGAGGTCGTTGTTCAAGGTTGAGTATAGCGAGGAGGAGGAGAGTATGGCTGCTTTTGCGAAGGCCATCAGTCATCCTGTTCGCATCAAGATATTGAAGCTGCTTGCAAGTCAGGAGTGCTGTTTTACCGGTGAGCTGACTGAAATTATTCCAATGGCGCAGTCAACGATTTCCCAACACCTTAAAGCCCTGCTTGACGCCGGGCTGATACAGGGAGAGATTAATCCTCCAAAAGTAAGATACTGTATCAAGAGTGAAAACTGGCTGAAAGCCTGTCACATTTTTTCTGACTTTTTTAAACCTGATCAGCCATTGTGTGATTGCCCGATCTGAGTTTTTGCCATTAAGTGCATGAGAGTTCTCTCTTTTTCTTCCTTGACGACCCTGGTTGTTGAGAATTTGCACTGTTTTTTAATAATCGGTTATAGACGATAAACTCATAAAAAACAAAAAAATGAAAATAGTAAAAATACTTGGCAGCGGATGTGCAAAGTGCAATCAGCTTGCCGATGCGGTAAAAGCTGTTATTTCAAAAGAGGGAATTAATGCCGTGGTCGAAAAAGTGGAGGATATTCAGCAGATCATGGCTTATAACATCCTGTCTAACCCGGCGCTTGTTGTTGATGAAAAGGTACTCTGTAAAGGGCGCGTTCCCTCTTACGATGAGATCAGGGAGCTGTTGATGGCAAAACCGCAAGGTTGCTGCTGTGGCACTCAAGGCAGTAAAGAGAAGAACAGCGGAGGCTGTTGCTCTTGAAAAATATGAAGTGGCTGTCAGGCTTGACCGGGGCGTCGCTGCTTATTTTGCTGCTTTACCATAATCTTGAACAGTGTGCCACTCTGCTGCTTGAGGTTTTCGGATTCAGCCGGGCAGATCGTTTTGGTGAGGCACTCTACTTTTTTGCTTATGAAGTGCCGAAAGTGCTTCTGCTTCTGACAGTTGTTGTTTTTGTGATGGGTGTCGTCCACACCTTTATTTCGGCGGAGCGTACTCGAGCAATGCTGTCCGGGCGACGTATCGGGGCGGGCAATGTCATGGCAGCCACTCTCGGTATTGTGACGCCCTTCTGTTCCTGTTCGGCAGTGCCGCTTTTTATCGGATTTTTGCAGGCGGGAGTGCCGCTTGGAGTGACCTTTTCGTTTCTGATTTCCGCCCCGATGATTAATGAAGTTGCCCTTGCCCTTCTTTTTGAAATGTTTGGATGGAAGGTTGCCCTTCTCTACACCGTGATGGGTCTTGCGGTTGCGATTGCTGCCGGTCTGGTTATTGGCAAGCTCAACATGGAAAACTATCTGGAAGAGTGGGTGCAGACGCTGCAAAAGAGCGTGGTATCATCGGCAGGAGAGGGAGGAGAGACGATGAGTGTGCAACAGCGGATACAGGAAGGTACGGCGCATGTTCGTGATATTGTCGGGAAGGTGTGGCTGTATATTGTTATCGGCGTTGGGCTTGGTGCTGGAATTCATGGCTATGTGCCTGAAAATTTTATGGCGTCATTGATGGGCAAAAGCGTCTGGTGGTCGGTTCCTGTCGCAGTGCTTATTGGTGTTCCAATGTATTCCAATGCTGCGGGGATTCTTCCTGTTGTGGAGGCGCTGATCGGAAAGGGCGCGGCAATCGGGACCGTGATGGCTTTCATGATGAGTGTGATTGCCCTGTCTGCACCGGAAATGATCATTCTCCGCAAGGTGCTGAAACCGCAGCTTATTGGCGTGTTTGCAGGGATCGTTGCCGCCGGAATAATGCTGGTGGGTTTTGTGTTTAATCTGGTTTTGTAAATCCGTTCTTGTTAACCATGAAAAAATCTGTACTCATTCTCTGTACAGGAAACTCCTGTCGCAGCCAGATGGCCGAAGGGTTTCTGCGCTCGTTCGACAAGTCGCTTGAT
>CAILXE010000467.1 GCA_903838095.1 uncultured Chlorobiaceae bacterium | reverse complement strand
GTACGCCGACAGAGCTTGATTTTTCACAAGTTAAGTCAGTTTCCCAATAATAGTGGCTTGAGTAATGCAAGCTTCTGAATTGAAATAGTTTATGGCAAAAAAGGTAATTGGTTTTATCAAGCTTCAAATACCGGCTGGCGCAGCTAATCCAGCCCCTCCTGTAGGTCCTGCACTTGGGCAGAAGGGTGTTAATATCATGGAGTTTTGCAAGCAGTTTAATGCAAAAACCCAGGCTGAAGCGGGGATGATTATTCCGGTAGTGATTACTGTTTTTTCTGACAAGTCATTCACCTTTATCACCAAAACTCCTCCGGCAGCAGTTTTGCTTCTCAAAGAAGCGAACCTGAAGAAGGGTTCGGGTGAGCCAAATCGCAATAAGGTTGGTACTGTGACCAGTGAGCAGATCAGCAGAATTGCAGAGTTGAAAAGGCCGGATCTCAATGCTTTCGACAGTAAGGGCGCTGAGGAGATGATCAGGGGGACGGCCAGAAGTATGGGTATTGTCGTTCAGGACTGAAAGTAGTTTTATTGGTTTGCAGGCTGTGGGAGGCTGAAATGCCGTTTTTTTAACCACTTATACAAGAATAAATAATGGCTGGGAAAAAATACAGAGAGGCAGCATCAAAGATTGAACGTTTTCATGAGTACGATCTTGTTGATGCCGTAGCGAAGATCCGGGAAATTACAGTGTCGAAGTTCGATGCTACAGTTGATATTGCTGTGAAGCTTGGCGTTGATCCCCGTCATGCGGATCAGGTTGTGCGTGGCACCGTCATGCTGCCGCATGGAACCGGCAAAACAGTGTCTGTGCTTGTTGTCTGCAAAGAGGCCAAGGCCGATGAAGCAAGAGAAGCCGGCGCTGATATGGTAGGTTTTGAGGAGTACATCGAAAAAATCCAGGAAGGCTGGACCGGTGTTGATGTGATTATTGCAACTCCAGATGTTATGGGTCAACTCGGTAAAGTTGCAAAGATCCTTGGACCCCGTGGCTTAATGCCTAATCCGAAATCCGGAACGGTGACCATGGATGTGGCCAAGGCGGTCAAGGAGGTTAAAGCCGGTAAAATAGAGTTCAGGGTTGATAAAGCCGGAAATGTTCATGCCCCGGTTGGCAAGGTTTCGTTTCAGCCCGAAAACCTGGTTGCCAATATTACCAGTTTTCTGAAAGAAGTTGTCCGATTGAAGCCATCGGCAGCCAAGGGCCAGTATGTGCAGGGTATTGCGCTCTCAAGCACAATGTCCCCGAGCGTAAAGGTTAAAATGGAAAAATTTGTCGCCTAATAAAAAACGGTTTATACGATGAAGCGAGATACAAAAGAGCAGATCGTTCAGGAAGTTGCTGAAAAGATCCAAAGGTCACAGGGTATATATCTGACAGAATTCCAGGGGTTGAGCGTGGCCAAGATGTCGGAGCTTCGCAATGAGTTCAGGAAAGTTGGCGTTGAGTTTCGTGTTGTAAAAAACACCCTCATCAAAAAAGCGCTCAAGGATCTTGCCTGTGCCGACAAACTTGCTCCAGGGCTGAAAAGCACAACAGCCGTTGCATTTGGATTTGATGATCCGGTCGCCCCGGCAAAAGTGATCAGGAAGTTCAGCAAAACCAATGATGCGCTGAAATTCAAGATGGCTTCAATTGATGGAGTTGTTTTCGGATCGGATTCACTTCCTTTGCTTTCAGAAATGCTTACCAGGACTGAAAATATCGGACGTACTGCCGGCGTGATCAATAATGTGGTCAGCTCGGTTCCGATGGTTGTTAATGCGGTTATGAGAAACCTGGTTTGTGCCCTTGATCAAATAGCCAGGCAGAAACAATAGATTACACAAAACTATTACGCACTCAAGAGATTATTATACATTTTAAATTAAACAAGAGAGGGGAATAATGTCTATCGAAACACTTGTAGAGG
>CAILXE010000466.1 GCA_903838095.1 uncultured Chlorobiaceae bacterium | reverse complement strand
TGAAAGGGGTTCACACCGTCTATCATGCCCCGCAAGGCGATGATTACATTACGGCCACTTATACCATGCTTGAAAGAACTCCGCAATTTCCGGGGTTATCCATCAGCGTCGTTCGCGGCAGAGATCTTGCGCAGGGGGTCTCACGACTTCCGACAACCTTGCAGCAGGTTGATAACCACTACCATCCAGAACTTATCGTCATTGCCCCAAGTTGCAGTACGGCCCTTCTTCAGGAAGATCTGCATCAGCTTGCCGCCCATTCAGGCGTGTCGAATGAACGATTGATGGTCTATGCGCTGAATCCGTTCAGGGTTTCGGAAAACGAGGCTGCAGATGGCCTGTTTACTGAACTTGTGAAGCGTTATGCCGTCAGTCAGGAAAAAACGGCGATGCCCTCGGTTAATATTCTTGGCTTTACCTCACTTGGCTTTCATCTTCGTGCCAATCTGACCAGTATCACCCGTATGTTGCAGACGGTGGGCATCACGGTGAATGTGGTCGCTCCTTGGGGCAGCAGCATTGAGGATCTCCGAAGACTTCCCGCAGCATGGCTCAATATTGCCCCCTATAGGGAAATTGGTGTCAATGCAGCCGCATATCTTGAAGAGACCTTCTCTATGCCATCACTCACTGAAGCGCCTCTCGGGGTGGAACCCACCATGGCATGGTTGCAGTCACTGCTTGAAAAACTGAATGCGCTTGGCGCGGAACGTGGTGTTCCTCCTCTTGCCATGCCGAATCTCAAGGCATTTTCACTTGATGGTCTCAGTGCCCCGAGCGGAGTGCCATGGTTTGCCCGTACGGCTGACATGGAGAGTTTCAGCAATAAAAAAGCTTTTGTTTTTGGCGATGCCACGCATACCGTCGGTATTGTCAAGTTTTTGCGCGACGAGCTTGGTATGCAGATTATCGGTGCGGGAACCTATCTTGAACAGCATGCCGACTGGGTGCGCAAGGAGCTGGAAGGGTACCTTCCAGGTGCTCTTATGGTTACTGATCGCTTTCAGGATGTGGCTCAGGTTATTGAAGATGAGATGCCTGATCTGGTTTGCGGAACACAGATGGAGCGCCACAGTTGCCGCAAGCTTGATGTGCCCTGTATGGTTGTCTGTCCTCCAACCCATATTGAAAACCATCTGCTTGGTTACTACCCGTTTTTCGGTTTTGCAGGAGCTGATGTTATTGCCGACAGAGTCTATCTCTCATGCAAACTCGGCCTTGAAAAGCACCTCATCGACTTTTTCGGTGATGCGGGTCTGGAGTATGAAGAGAGTGTTCCGGCGGCAGAAGCTCAGGTTGACCGGTCAGAAAGCAATGAGGGGGGCTCTCCGGCCGTCGTTTCCACATTACCATCTGAGGCGAGTTCAGTTGCGGACGATGGAGAGATGAAGTGGACCGATGAGGCTGAAACCATGCTGAAGAAGGTGCCATTTTTCGTTCGCAAAAAGGTGCGAAAGAATACAGAGAACTTTGCCCGTGGCATTGCTGAACCCGTTGTCACCGTTGATGTGTTTCGCAAGGCCAAAGAGTCTCTCGGCGGATAAGATTTTTCTAATCAATCATATTCTTTGTTAAATATTATGAGTTTAGTCTTAGCGGTCTATGGAAAGGGCGGTATAGGAAAAAGCACCACAAGTGCCAACATTTCAGCGGCGCTTGCCCTGAAAGGGGCCAAGGTACTGCAGATCGGTTGCGATCCCAAGCACGACAGCACCTTTCCGATTACCGGAAAACTGCAAAAAACCGTTATTGAAGCGCTTGAAGAGGTCGATTTTCACCACGAGGAGTTGAGTGCAGAGGATATTATTGAGACGGGATACGCCGGTATTGACTGTCTTGAAGCTGGTGGCCCTCCTGCGGGAAGTGGCTGCGGCGGTTACGTGGTTGGTGAATCAGTCACTCTGCTCCAGGAACTGGGACTGTACGATAAGTATGACGTTATCCTTTTTGATGTGCTTGGCGATGTTGTCTGCGGTGGGTTCAGCGCCCCGCTCAACTATGCGGATTATGCCATCATTATCGCTACGAATGACTTCGACAGTATCTTTGCTGCCAATCGCCTCTGCATGGCTATTCAGCAGAAAAGTGTGCGTTACAAGGTGAAACTTGCCGGCATAGTTGCCAACCGTGTTGATTATACCACTGGCGGAGGTACGAACATGCTCGACCAGTTCGCTGAAAAAGTTGGCACCAGGCTTCTCGCCAAAGTCCCCTATCACGAACTGATCCGTAAAAGCCGTTTTGCCGGAAAAACTCTCTTTGCCATGGATGAGGCTGAAGGAAAAGCCGATTGCCTTGTGCCATACAACGAGATTGCCGACACTTTGGTTCAGGACGAACCCATAGCATCAATTCCGGTGCCTATCGGCGACAGGGAGATCTTTAAAATGGTTAATGGGTGGCAGTAGTATCAGAGAAAAGTCCCTTCTATAGGTGTTGTTATGAGTTATCGTCCTGTATGGGGTATACAGGACGATAAGAGTTTGATTCAAATCTCACAAGAGTAATGACACCGTATATTCCCATTCTCCTTCCGAATATCTGGCTTGATCTTTGTTTCAGGATTGACCAGCTCCTTTAAAAGCGCATTAAACGTGCCGAGGTAAAAGTTGCCGACCACTGGCTGGGTAGGGAAAGTGACCTTTACTGATATTTCGGGTGGGCGATTCATGGTGTAGCTGAACTCGCCGCTTCCGGCAAAGGTCCACGCATTTTTGCTGATGGCCAAAAGGAAAAGCTTGAATGCAGGGCGTGGCGGCAGAAGCTTAAGGAATTTCTGAAAAATGCCGGGAATACGGACTTTCAACAGGTAGCGGGCTGTGCGTTCTCCGGATTCCTGCAGAATTCTTGCGGTTGCTGTTTCGCCGATCTCTTTCTGCAGCGCACCGACGAGTGTATGAAATTTTGTCTCTTCAACCATCTCTTTCGGAAGATTGCCGACGATGTAGCCTTGGCCGATTTTGCGTAACATGTTTTCAGCCTTGGTTTTGCCGTAGGTTGCTTCAAGCGCGGCAACGGTCTGGATAATGGAATTAGGTCCTATTTTAGATGGAGTGGTCATAAAAATTGTTTATGGTTTACTGGGCATTCTTGATGTGTATATCGATGTGCTCTGTCGGCCATCCTGCTCGTACCGTTACCTTTTCCGGGTAATACCCGAATGGTTCGGCGGGCTGAAAAGGCTCTATGGAACCCGGGTTCCATTGTTGAATGGAATCGGGCTTTTTATTGCCTGAAAGCACATAGGCGCTGATGGTATAGCGGCCCGGAGGAATCTCAGGAAAAGAGTAGTAAAATGTGCCATTTTGGCTCCTCGACGCTGTCGTTCGGCAAGATGCCGTTGCACTTGATGCCTCAATGACAAGGTATTGTCCCGGCGCAAAGCATGTCCCCGAAATACTTCCCGTTGTAGTCATTGCAGGAGCCTGGGCGACTGGGGAATGTCGAGTGCTGTCAGGCACTCCGGAAAATCTGAAAAGCAGATCGGAAGAACCTGTTGGCACAAAAGCTGAACTGCACAGTCCAGTCTCTTCTGCTCCGGGGGTGTAGCGAAGGTCATTGTTTTGGTCGTTGACCGCAATAATCCTGTACAAGCCGTTGGCAATATGCCTGAAAGAAAAAGCTCCGGAAGTTTCGGCTTGAATAAGATAGTCAGGTTTTCTGGTCGTCAGACTTTCTTGTCCATGAGTGTCGGTGTGTTCCGCAAAAGCAAGAATCAGTGCGTTATTGGCGGGTGAAAAATCGTAGTTGATGACCTTTCCACTGATGGTGCCGTTATCAATAACAGCCCCGGTGGAAAATGCGGTGGTAAAAGGCGCAGGCAAGGTTCTGCCCTGAATGTCCTTCAGGTTTTTATCGAGAGTGATGATATAGGTTTGTTGAGGCGCAAGGGGTTTATCGAGTACCAGCTCTGCTTTTCTTCCATCAAGAGCAATATCAAACTCTCCGATGGAAGGGGAAAAGACAAGTGCGTCAAGCAATTGCTGCCCGGCAACGTAATGGTTGAAGGTCAAGCGGAGTCTGTTGGTTGAAACATTAACGCTCGAAGGCGGCGGATCGAACATCACCTGCAAGGGGCTGGTATTTGCAGGGCCTCCTGAAGGCGGTCGATCAGAAGCGCAGCCACCAGCAAACCATGGCAGAAGCATGAGAAAAAGGTACAGGGCACGGAAGTTACTTTGCATGAAAATCCTTCAGCTTCCCGGTGAAAGCGGCTTGATTGTATCTGACTGTGAAAATTCGTAAATTAGAAACTTATGTAGTTCTATAAAAGTTTTTCATGAAAAATTATAGA
>CAILXE010000465.1 GCA_903838095.1 uncultured Chlorobiaceae bacterium | reverse complement strand
TCTTCTTCGGCTCTTTTTCGTTCGCTGATATCAATAATGAACCACTCATATCCAACAGTTTTATCAACATTCACGACAGGATGGGCGGAAAATATATGATGACCAACTGTGCCATCTTTGCGACGGCTGGTGAACTCACCTGCGGGTATAGCCAAACCTCTTTTCAGATCAGCCAAATGGTCACGTGCAGAATCCAAATCACTGTCTACCTGCATTATGCTGAAGTGTTTACCGATAATCTCGTCCTTCGAGTCATATCCGTGCATACGTAGCCAGGCTTCATTGACGTCCAGAAAACACCCTTCAAGGTTAAGGCGAAAGTAACCTGCGGGAGTTTGTTTTATAATATTGAGAAGGTGTTCCTCATGTTCTGCCATCTTTGAATTTGCCGAGCGAAGTTCTTCGTTCTGCATTTCCAATTCAACCTTATATACTTGAAGCTCGTGCAATAGATGCTTGGCGTCCTGGTCACTTATTAATGCTTCTGAGAATTCTGGTTGCTTGGCAACTTTTTCAACTGCCTTCGCTCGCAGTTTTTCAGCATCACATATTATTTTTTTGGCATTATCCATGACCAGAATCCTTTGCCAGTCGGTAGGCGTTTACTGATTCGAATTTTGTAATTTATTTCGTAATTCGTCCTCAATCTTTTTTGCTGCGGTAATATCGTTACAAGTAATCACCACGCCATCAATCATTTTTTCCATAGTACGGTACGGCATAATCCGCACCAGAAACCAGCGACCATCCAATGTTGACACTTGGTTTTCAACCGAAATCAGTTTTCGGAGCACATCCTGTACATGGTCATACAGCTCTGGATAATTGAGATTTGAAACAATATCGGTCAGCGGTCTTCCGACATCTCCGGGGATAAGCTTGAAAAGTCTGTTGGCTCCGGTAGTAAATCGTCTCACTTGAAGATGGTTATCCAGGAATATTGTGACAATCTCGGTGCTGTTCAACAGGTTCTCCATGTCATTATTAACCCGCAAAAAATCACTTAGCCTGATTGACTGTTCAGCGTTTACGCTCTGTAGTTCTTCATTCATAGACTGCATTTCTTCTTTTGAAGTGGTCAATTCTTCATTCGTAGATTTCAATTCTTCGTGAACTGACTGCATCTCCTCACGAATTGAACGTGTCTCTTCTCTGGATTTAAGCAGTTCCTGTTCAAGTTCTTCAACATGTTTGCTATCTGGAATGATTGCTGTGCGTCTGCGACGTGTTTTCGGCGAAAGAATTACTTCCTTGAAGGCAATCATTACCAAGCCCCGCAAAGCTTCAGGTGCTTCTATTTTCATGAACGTCATATCTACTGTCAGCGTTTTATTGCTTTCTTCGGCAAGATTACCGCGGACTGTGACAGGTTCCTGTTGTTGCAAAGCCTGGTTAAATCCTCTGCCCAGTTCATAACGTAATCCATCTCTAACCATTGCATGGATATTCACATTGTTTTTTCCTGCTGCCGGTTCAAGATACTTGCCGGTTCGTCCACTTATATAGACTACGTCGCCCTGGTCATTTGCAATTACGGTTGGTGCTGAGAAGTGTTGAAGGATAAGTTTGTCAGCCAACTGCTGAAAATTATCGGCAGTTCTGTGCATAAGAGACTCCTGAGGTAATAATTCCGGCGATAATGAAATGAATGAGGTTGGAAACGATACTGCATTATTCCGGTAATTGGCATTTTTACGCCAGAAAAGCTTTGAGCGAACATTTAGAGGTGAAAACAGTTCTATTTGGGAACCGATAGTTTCGGCGTTACCAAGAAAGAGCAGTCCACTTGGTTTAAGACTGTAATGCAACAATGGAAGCACTTTCTTTTGTAGGTCTGTGGAGAGATATATCAACAAATTACGGCATATAAGGATATCCAGCTTGGTG
>CAILXE010000464.1 GCA_903838095.1 uncultured Chlorobiaceae bacterium | reverse complement strand
TTTTCCCGGCTGATATCAGCTCCAAGGCTGTTCAGTTTCTTTTCAATTTTTTCGTATCCCCTGTCAAGGTGGTAAACTCTGAGTACTTCAGTCGTTCCTTCAGCCACAAGTCCGGCAAGAACAAGACTTGCAGAGGCTCTCAGGTCAGTTGACATAACGATTGCACCTGACAGCGGTTTTGGGCCGTCAACAACCGCCTGGTTTTTGTGAATCTCAATATGAGCGCCGAGTCTGTTCAGTTCTGGAATATGGTTGAACCGCTCATGGTAGACCTTGTCGGTAATATGGCTTATTCCATTTGCCTGCGTCATAAGAGCAATCCATTGTGCCTGCATGTCGGTCGGAAATGCAGGGTAAGGTTTAGCTGTAACATCGGTAGGAAGAAGTTGCTCCGGACTTTTCAGGGTAATGCTGTTGTTGCTGGTTTCTATAATGCAGCCGGCATGAATAAATTTTTTAAGGACAGATTTCATTTGTTCAGGCTCGACGTCATTGACCGTAATATCTCCTCCTGTTATAGCTGCTGCAGCCAGAAGGGTACCTGTTTCAATGCGGTCAAAAACATTATTAAATTCAATCGCCTTGAGCGAATGAACGCCTTCAATTTCAAGCTCGGTTGTTCCCGTTCCCTTGATTTTTGCGCCCATTTTTATAAGAAATCTGCAGAGTGTCACAATTTCAGGTTCCGCCGCCGCATTGTTTATGGTCGTGGTTCCCTCGGCGAGTACGGCAGCCATCAAGGCGTTGCCTGTAGCTCCGACTGATGAAACCGGAAAGTCAATCGTTCCGCCTTGCAGTTTTTTTCCATGAATGGTGGCATCGATAAATCCTGTTTCAATAGTAATCGTAGCACCGAGTTTTTCCATTGCCATTAAATGAAGGTCAATAGGTCTCGGTCCGAAAGCGCATCCTCCAGGAAGAGAAACTCGGGCATGCCCAAACCTTGCCAGCATAGGTCCGAGAACATATATTGATGCCCTCATTTTTTTTACCAGCTCATAAGGTGCTTGAATACTTTTCACATTTTGGCTTGAAATCTGAAGGGTATTGTCTGAAAATGTGATTTCAGCTCCAAGATGTCGCAAAAGTTGTGAAAAAGTCGTGATATCCTGGAGGTCAGGAATACGATGAAGGGCAAATGTTCCATCTCCGGTAAGCAGAGTTGCTGCGATTATCGGCAATGAAGTATTTTTTGAACCTGATGCAGTTATGTGTCCAGATATCCGGTGTCCACCTCTGATGACAAGTTTGTCCATGGAATTGATGCGCTGATGAAAAACATATATTTACCATTATTATCATCTTCTGAAAAACAAATTATTTTTTTTCAGCGCCTTTGCGAAGAAAAGATTTTATCCATTACCTTGAGCAGACACTTTTTCCTGTTTTCTATGTTTTTTTGTAGCCAATTTAATCGTAAGGTATTTGAATGAAAATACCCGAGAATTTTTATGAACGCATTGTCTTGCCTGATTTTATGTATAGAGTGTTGCGAATAGCAGCGGTTCTGATGTTGTTTTTTTCTGGTTTTTCTCATGCAGCAACAGCAGCTTTGCCGGAGAACAGCGAGATATCGAGAATCATGAAAGAGCGTCAGGCGGTAGAGCAGAATCTTTTGAGTTTGAAGCAGCAACTCAAGGAGTACCAGTCAAAACTGAACTTGACCACACGCAGGGAGTCACAGTCGTTTAAAGCATTGGAAAATATTCGTAACCAGATTCTTGTGCTTGAAAAGATTATCAGCCAGAATCAAAACTATCTTGAAAAGCTTGATGGCGATATCGACAGACTCCGTCAGAAACTTGACGGTAATCGCCAGATTTACGGCAGAATTTCAAATGATTTCCGAAGGACTGCGGTTTCTGTTTATAAATATGGAGGAAATCGGGAAATCGAACATCTTTTCGGTGCAGGTTCGGTTAATAATGCTCTTGTAAGAGCACAATATATGGGGTTCTTTACTCGGGCTATTCGCCATGACGTTAATGAATTGCAGCAGGTTGCCGTCAAACTTGAAAACTCTCGCCTTGAGCTTGAGCAAAGTTATCAGCAAAAAGCGGCAATGGTCAAGGAGCAGGAGCGACAGTTAAAAACGTGGGCTGTCAGTAAAAAAGAAAAAGAGATAGTTCTGGATCGGCTTAAGAAAAACAAACAGGAATATGCTGCCCAGCTTGCGGAGGTGCAGCAAAAACGACGTCAACTGCAATCAAGGATTGAATCGCTGATTCTTGCAGAACAGCGGGCGATGGAGGCTGAACGTGAACGGCAGAAAAAAATTCTTGAAGCCAGGCGACTGGAGGCACAGCGACTCGAATCAAAACGTCTTGAAGCTCAGCGGGCGCTTATAAAGAAAGAAAAATTGCAAGGACAGGCACCAGATACTGCCCATAAGGAAATTAAAAAGCCGGAAAAAGTACAGGTTAAGATGCCTGAAAAACCGGGAGCTGTTGTGCCAAGTGGAGATTCGCCAGAATTAGAAAGAGTTTCTGCTGATTTTGATACAGTCGCAGGTTCATTGCCGTGGCCGGTAAGGAGTGGGGTTGTTGCCCAAAAGTTTGGATCTGTCGAAGACAAGGATCTGAAAATTGTGACCACCAATAATGGTATCGATATTTCTGTTCCGGCAAATACCCAGGTAAGAGCTGTTTCTGGAGGTAAAGTCGTTCAGATAGCGTTTCTTCCTACTTTTGGCAATATTGTCATTATACGCCATCCTAAATCGTATCTCACGGTGTATGCTAATCTTGGGCAGTTGAATGTGGTTAAGGATGAGCTTATAAAATCACAGCAACTACTGGGAGTTTCAGGCAAGATGGCTGAAGGTGGTTCTGTTGTGCATTTTGAAATATGGAAAGGCCGAATCAAACAGAACCCTGAAAAATGGCTGAGAAGGTAACGGTTATTTTATTAAAATTTTAGATGATATCCTCATGAAGGTTCAGGATCTCCATCTTAATTACCACATTGTCGAAGATATCCTCAAGGCTTTTTTGTTCAATGAAATTCGAAAGTTTGGATTCAATTCTATAGTGGTTGGTCTTTCTGGTGGTATTGATTCAGCAGTTGTCTGCGAACTTGCCGTGAGGGCGCTTGGCGCCGATAATGTGCTTGCGCTGATGATGCCCTGTGCGTCGAGCAGTCCGGAAAGTCTTGAACATGCAGCTCTCATGATCCGGAAACTTGGCATACAAGCTGAGGAGCGTTCTATTGCAACGGTCGTTGATGCTTTTTTTGCTTCAATGCCTGTACATCAGCGGTTGAGAATGGGGAACATTATGGCCCGCACAAGGATGGTGTTCCTTTATGATGTTTCGGCCCGCGATGGTCGGCTGGTTGCCGGCACAAGCAACAAGACGGAGCTGCTCCTCGGTTATGGTACCATGTTTGGAGATATGGCATCAGCCGTTAATCCTGTTGGTGATCTCTATAAAACCCAGTTACGTGGACTTGCCCGACATCTCGATATCCCGGAACAGATCATTGAAAAAGCACCTTCAGCCGATCTTTGGGAGGGTCAAAGCGACGAAGATGATCTCGGATTCAGCTATGAAGCTGTTGATCTGTTGCTCTACATGATGCTTGAAAAGAGAATGGATAAAAAGGCAGTTCTTGATCAGGGAGTTCCGGAACCATTTTATGACCGTGTCCGGAATATGGTTGTCCGGAGCCAGTATAAAAGGATGATGCCTGTGATTGCCAAAATTTCAGGTCGGACTGCCGGCATTGATTTCCGCTATGCAAGAGACTGGCAGGAGGTGATGTAGCCTTTTAAAAAGATCTGAGCACCGTATCAATCAGAAAATGTCTGTCATCTTTTTCGGGATAGTCGGTGGTAAAGTGGAGCCCTCTTGATTCCCTGCGCTTCATGGCGCTTTCTATGATAAGACTGGCCACCTTGATGATATTTCTCAGTTCAAGAATCTGTGTCGTGATTTTCGTTTTTTTATAGTAGGATTCGGTCTCCTCCTTGAGAAAATCAATTCGCCGCTTTGCCCGCTGTAACCGCAGGTCGCTTCGCACAATACCGACGTAGTCGTTCATGACTTGCTGCGCCTCGCGTTTGTTGTGGGATACAAGAATCCACTCCTCTGGATTAACGGTTCCTGTATCGTCCCAGTCAGGAAAATCAACGAGGTTATCCAGGTTATGCAGTCGTTCGCTGATCTCACGAGATGCCCTCCAGGCGAAAACCAGAGCTTCAAGCAGAGAATTGCTTGCCAGTCGGTTTGCTCCGTGAACGCCAGTACAGCTTGTTTCTCCGCAGGCATACAGTCTCTCAATCGTTGTGCGGCCCTTGTCATCGGTACGTAATCCGCCACAGGAATAATGTGCTGCCGGAACGACAGGAATCATCTCCTTTGTCATGTCTATACCAAATCCAAGACAGGTTTCGTAAATATTTGGAAAATGTTCCTTTGTCTTTTCCGGATCGATGTGGGTTACATCAAGAAAGACACACTCTTCACCGCTTTTTTTAATCTCCGAATCAATAGCACGGGCAACAATATCTCGGGGTGCCAGGTTAAGTCGTTTATCATATTTATGCATGAAAGCCTGACCATTTTTGAGCTTCAGGATTCCTCCAAAACCCCGGACGGCTTCTGAAATCAGAAATGAGTCAGCTTTAGGATGGTAAAGTGATGTTGGATGAAACTGTATGAA
>CAILXE010000463.1 GCA_903838095.1 uncultured Chlorobiaceae bacterium | reverse complement strand
TGGTTCGAATACGATCTTTCTCCATGATCCGCTGCGACAGGCAGTATTTGCGTTAAGTCGAAGCAGTTCGGAGCTAGTGCGCTTTATGTTGGTTGGCACGACTTGGACTGTGGCGTCAATGCCGCTGACCGGCCCGATGGATATGGCCATGACACCAGATGGCGGAACCATTTTAGTGACCAGCGTGGACGGAATGCACAGCAGCGCAAAAGCACTGATCGAAATAGATCCCGACGCATTGACAATAACTAACACATACTCACCCGGACGAACTCCGATGGAGCAATCTTATGGCGGCGTGTTGGCGATTTTTCCGGCCAACAGGCTATGGATTCCTGGCAGTTTTGCGTACTTTGATCTTGCGACCAAATCATTTGTTGGCTTGCCTTACGTTAACTCTTTTCAATTTTACAGCTATCACATTTCCGTCAATGGTGCGATGGCACTTACTGGCCCAAACTATTGCTGTAGTCCGCGGGAGCCGTGGAACACGTTTGACCCAGTGGCCGGCGTGCAGGGAAACTCATTAGGTAGCATCGACCTTGGGTATGAACCATACATAAGCGCAGATGGCTCACGCATTTTGACCCATGACATATCTGCGGGAATTCTCTATAACAGTTCGTTCGCTGTGCTTGGTCAGCTGCCAAGCGCATCCTCAAACGAAACTCGCTCGATGCTGACATTGACTCCCGACGGAAACAAGATTCTCGTAGCACGTAAGCTTCAAGACGCTTCCACACTCACTTGGGCAATTGACGTGTACAGCACAGCAGCCTTTGCCTCTGGAACAACTGATTTCGTGAAGACCGGCACGATTCCTATCGGGGATGACGCCGTGCTGTGCCATCTGAATGGCGCTGAGACTTGCATCAGCCGTTACCTACTGCCTACGCAGGATAACTTGAGCGTGTTCTGGATTGGTGCTCAAGACATGCGGGTGTTCCCGCTTCCGTGAGACCGGACAATGCCTAGGACAGTGCGGGAAGAATATCCGCGTTACGTAAGCGCAAATTTAGCAAGAGCAGCGCCAGACTGATATGCAAGCGGTGGTTATACATTTTCAAAACCAATGAGGAGAATGAAATGCAAAGAATGAAGTCAGTCTCGAAGTACTTAATGGCCATTGCAGCGGCAGTCCTTACCGGGTGTGCAAGTTTGCCAACGCCGGAGGTGATGAAGGCCGAGACCATAACCTACCAGCTTCCAAAACTGCCTGATTCAGGAAAGGCTATCGTCTACGTGGTGCGCCCCTCCGGGATTGGAGGCCTTATTCGCTTCAACGTATTCGTGGATGACAAAGAAGCCGCTTCCGAAATGGGTTATACGCGGTCTAGTCAGTACATCTATTTCAACTTGGTACCGGGAGACCACAAGCTGTATTCGAAGGCCGAGAACTGGGCAGAGATGCAAGTCACAGCGAAAGCTGGCGACATCATCTTCATCCAGCAGGAGCCGGCGATGGGGATCATCATGGCTCGCAACAGCATCTTCAAGCTAGAAGACTACCAAGGCAAATATCACGTCAAGATGTTGACGGTGGGGACAATCCTCAAGACTGAGAAGTAAATAATCAATGGAGACAACAGCAATGAAATATCAGCTTCCATTGATCGCGCTGCTCGGGTGCATTCTGAGCGCGTGCTCGACTCATTATCAAACGTTGAAAGTCGATGAACGTTCTGGCCAGTACCCTACTTCGTCTCAGGTCGATGCGGGCGGAGTGCTCACTTATGATACTTCTGTGGATTCCAGGGGTTTCCCCGTTGTTCTCTTAATCACGAATGCGAACATACGCCCGTCTGGCTTTGAATTTACCGTAAGACACGCACTGGCACAGTCAGGATTTTCACGCGTTTACACGATTGACGAGTTCAGGCTACTCGCTGCCGATAAGGGATTTGCCTTTGCAGACGAAAAAATTGACGCGGAGGCCGTTCGCAGGTTCTCTTCGCAGGTTGCCCCAGTGCTGGTTGTTGATATCACCTACCGCTTTGTCGGAGACGCAAGAATGCGATCTCTTCTTATTGTTGGTGACGGCAGAACTGGAAAAGCATTATTGCGCGTGGATCATCATAAAACCGTTTGGTCGGATTTTGATGCTGAGGCTCTGTACCCGGTACTTAACCAGCTTCGAAAGTGGATTCGAGACAGTTCAAAGGGAGCGACATGAGAGCCTATATTTCACTTAGTACGATATGCGCCACTGTGGCTTCGCTAATGCTTGCGCCGCTTGCATCAGCCGAGTCGGTCGAAATCCCTGCCTTTGTCCCTTACGTTGGCGAAAGCGGTTATCAAGAAATCGATCTGCACAACAATGCGTGGTACGTTGCGTTTCATGGGACGCGCAAGCACACAATCGCCTTGGTCGAGGCTGCATGGTTAGGTCGTTCAGCTCAGCTTTGTGCCACGACCGGGAAGAAGTTTATTGTCGAGCTTAGGTACGTCGGGGAGCGGGTCTTTGAAAGCGACGAATTGGTGGAACTGAGTCTGGGACAAAGTGGCCTTTCATACAAAGTCGCCGGCTTTGTGTACATACCCATCTTCACTTCTTCGGGGCCGCGTGAGATTACTCCTATGCTGACGCCGTCAAAGTTGAGTGCCATCCGATGCATCGAGTCTGAGCAAGGACTGCGAGCTGGAAAAGCGGCTATATCCGTGCGAGATGCATTGGCCTCGGCGCGCAAAGCTGGTTTAGCGATACCATAAATTTCTGGAAAAAGTGAAAATCCTTCGGTGTCGGTGTTGAAGAAGTCAAATTTCCCTACGCTTATTGTCTGCTCGCTGGAAATCTGAAAAAT
>CAILXE010000462.1 GCA_903838095.1 uncultured Chlorobiaceae bacterium | reverse complement strand
CCTCCAAATGCAGCGACACACCTGAATGATGACATGAAGGCTGCATTTTCTGTTCACCTCACCGCAATAGGTTATATTAATATTGCACTTGGCTGTATTGCTTTTGTAGCCTTCCAGCAGCCTTCATTTGCCGCCTATTACAAAGAGCTTGACAATCTGGTCTTTTATCTTTATGGCGAGCCATTCAACAGGGTAAGCTATAATTTTGTACAGGAAGGCGGTAAAATTGTCTCCGGTTCGAAAGAGTTTGCTGACTTTGCCGCATACGCAATTCTTCCAAAGAATGGCGCCTCTTTTGGTATGGCAAGAACCGTTATCAACCTGATTACCTTTAACCATATCATCTGCGGTGTTCTGTATGTTTTTGCAGGTGTTTACCACGGTGGTCAGTATCTCCTCAAAATCCAGCTCAATGGCCTCTACAGCCAGATCAAGTCGATTTTTATTACCAAAGGACGCGATCAAGAGGTGCAGGTCAAGATTCTCGGTACAGTCATGGCGCTTTGCTTTGCAACCATGCTTTCTGTCTATGCTGTGATTGTATGGAATACGATTTGTGAGCTGAATCTTTTCGGAACAAACATTCTGATGTCTTTCTACTGGCTGAAACCGCTTCCGATTTTCCAGTGGATGTTCAGGGATCCAAGTATCAACGACTGGGTCATGGTTCACGTCATCGTTGCCGGTTCACTGTTCTCGCTGATCGCTCTTGTTCGTATAGCTTTCTTTGCCCACACATCACCTCTCTGGGATGATCTTGGACTCAAGAAGAATTCTTACTCATTCCCGTGTCTTGGCCCTGTTTACGGTGGTACCTGCGGTGTATCGATTCAGGATCAGCTCTGGTTTGCAATGCTGTGGGGAATCAAGGGACTGTCTGCTGTCTGCTGGTATATCGATGGAGCATGGATTGCTTCCATGATGTACGGTGTTCCTGCTGCTGATGCAAAGGCCTGGGATTCTGTTGCTGGTCTGCATCATCACTATACGTCCGGTATTTTCTACTATTTCTGGACAGAGACCGTAACAATATTCTCAAGTTCGCATCTTTCAACCATTCTTATGATTGGTCACCTTGTATGGTTTATCAGTTTTGCGGTATGGTTTGAAGATCGTGGTTCACGTCTTGAAGGTGCTGATATCCAGACAAGAACCATTCGCTGGCTTGGAAAGAAGTTCCTCAACAGAGATGTTAATTTCCGTTTCCCTGTCTTGACGATTTCTGATTCAAAGATGGCGGGTACGTTCCTTTACTTCGGTGGTGTGTTTATGCTGGTCTTCCTGTTTATTGGTAATGGTTTTTATCAGACAGACTCTCCATTGCCTCCTCAGGTTGGTGATGCAGCAGTATCAGGCCAGGTTATGCTGACACAGGTTGTTGACTATCTGATGAAGTTGATTGCCTGAAATTATTCCTGCCGGGGAGGCTTCACTGCCTCTTCGGCATGGATCTATTGCTACTAAAGTTTATCATGTAATTAAAGAGGAGGGTTTTTATGGCCGATCCTGTACAAAAGCCAGATATATCGTCAGCGCCTGCAGCGCCAAAGCTTCCGCCTTCTGCACCAAAACCAAAGGCGACAGTTTCGGCACCAGACCAGGTTAAGGCAAAACCGAAAGAAGCGTCCGGCTCACAAAGTGGAAAGAAGCGGCTTGAACCGCTTAATGTAAATCTTGGAAGATGTGGTCTCCCCCAGGAGTCTGCTTTTCCAGTTCAAAGAGAGGCAAAAACAGCGCCAAAACCTGCGGCAACCGGAAAACCAGCCGCCGGGGCAAAGCCTGCTCCTGGAGCTAAAGGAGCGCCAGCGCCTAAATCTCCCGCACCAGCAGCAAAAGGTGCAGTTCCGGCAAAAACCGATTCAGCAGCAGCGCCAGGTGCTGTTCTGAAAAAATCTACTCCGAAAGCGAAATCTCAATATTTTATTATTGAAAACCTTTGTGTTGGATGTGGACTTTGTCTTGACAAGTGTCCGCCAAAGGTTAACGCAATTGGCTACAAGTTCTATGGTGATGTGCAGGAAGGCGGCTTCAGGGCTTATATTGATCAGGATGCCTGTATTTCCTGTGCGGCTTGTTTTTCATCTGATGAATGTCCCTCTTCAGCGCTCATTGAAGTTCGTCCTGATGGTGATGTGCTTGATTTTACCTACACGCCATCTGAACGTCTTGATTTTGACCTGAGATTTTTGCACAGATTTCACAGAGAGGCCCGGTAAGAGAATATTTGTCGGCCATGAACTTTTGAAAAGCACTGTTTTAAAAAGCAGTGCTTTTTTTGTGCCATCAATGAGCCGATTATCAGAACATGAAAATATCGGCTATCTAAACAAGGTGCTGCTGAAATCGGAAGAAACTTCTAAGACTTATTGGTTTTAGAATG
>CAILXE010000461.1 GCA_903838095.1 uncultured Chlorobiaceae bacterium | reverse complement strand
GCCAAAACACCAAACCATGCTTTTTCCAGCATAGGTAAATCACCATGTGCCGCCCCATCAAAAACTCTGTTAGCCAATGGTGCAAAACTATCTGCTAATATTACTTTTTTAAATAATCCCATTGAAAACAAGGTCACACCCAACGAAATAGAGTCAGGCTGTGGTTTGTACAGTGTGGGTGAAGAAAATTGTGGCATCATTTGTTTATGATGCAAAACAGGCCCGGCAATCAAATGCGGAAACCATGTAACAAACAATAAATAATCAAAAAAGCTGTACTCCTTTACAATTCCCTTGTACACATCAACGAGATATGCAATCTGCGTAAATGTAAAAAATGAAATACCTAAAGGCAAGATAATATCCAGATTTGGCACTTTACCACCAAGTGCATCTATTGTATTAATAAAAAAATTGAGATACTTATACAACCCCAAAAGTAATAAGTTACTTATAACAGCACCAGTAAGTAACACTTTTGATTGAGCCGAGTATTTATAAATCAACGCTCCAGCGAAAAAGTTAAAGCAAATTGATCCGAGAAGAAGGAAAAGAAACACAGGATTCCACCAACCATAAAAAAAAAGAGATGCTATTGCAAGCCATGGAACAGCATAACGATGATCATATTTTCCAATAACAATAAACCCGACAAATACTATCGGGAAAAAAATGAAAATAAATTCGTATGAATTAAAAAGCATGAATCGGCTCTATTTACTAGCAGTTTTCTGATTTGTTACTCATACCCTCTACGATAATGACCAACCTGTACATTATGCCGTTCCACCGTTTTTCCAGCGGTTGTGCAGCCAAAACCATTCTTCCGGCCAGCAACGAATGTACTCCTCAAGCACACGGGTATAGCGAGAGGCAAGTATGGCAATATCCGCCTTGCAGAAGGTCAAATCTGATGTATCGATCTCGTGAACATCAACAATATATCTACCATTACTGGCACGACGACACATACTGACGAAAAGTGGCACCTTGGCTCTAAGCGAAAAAAAAGCAGGCCCATGGAACAGCGTCGCTGGCCTTCCAAGAAATTTTCCAAAATAGGTCGCACTCGGATCAGACTGATCGGCCAGGATTGCCAGAACACCTCCATCAGCAAGCGACCTCAGCCCCTCCCTGAGTGCCTGGTCATCGTAAACAATACGGTTACCATGCAACATTCGAAGTTTGTTCATGCTGGTATCAATCAGAGTGTTGCTCAGTTGCTTGACAATGATGGTAAGCGGCTTAAACAATACGCCAAATGCCATTGCCATGAGTTCCCAGTTTCCGTAATGCCCAGAGACTACAACCGCCCCTTTTTGACCATTATCCGTACCTCGCAAATAAACGGAAAGATCCATATCAATCAAGGAAATAACATCCTGACAACTATGAATAAGCGGAAAGCGCAAGACATCAATAAGAGTAACTGCAATATTTCGGTACACTTCGGTGGCTATAGTCCGAATTTCAGCAGCGGATTTTTCCGGAAAAGTAATCCCAAGATTCCTGTATACAAGTTCACTCCGCAGTCCTGCAACTTTATGGGCAAAATCCCCAAAGATGCAGGCAAGACTGCGAGCCTGCCGTCGGTTCATTGCCCGCACAACAATGCCGAGTAACTTGACGGCTCCAAACGTCGCAGCATCCCCAACCAATTTGAAGATCTGCTTTTTTTTCTCTCTTATATTCATAAAAAAGTTCATGACAACAAGACAAAAGAATTCAAACATACAGCATAAACGGACATTTCACCAAAAGTATTAAACTTGCAATAAAGAAGGGAAAACCATTTCTCAAAAACCCGGGAATTACAACCCCACTGTAATCATCTGTATTTCCCACTACATCGAAGACCATAAAAAGGACGCCAGAAGGACTCCCTGTCATACATTAAGCCAATTTCCGGATTATTGCATTATATTGTGATTTAGTCTAAACATGAATTATTGAAGATTATACATGAAGTTACTACTGAGAATTCTCCGATACCTCGCTCCATCGAAAGGAAAAATCGTGATGGTCGTCTGTGTAAGTATGATCACGTCAATCTTTAGCGTTGTTTCGATTTACTCGATTCTCCCGCTATTAAACGAGGTCTTTTCTACCGGCTCGACCACTCAGACCATTACCACAAATGCATCCCCAAGAAATCCTGGCGCACCCGATGTCACACAACAAAATGCTGAAACGACAAAAAATCCACAAATAGCGCCCGGGCAAACACGGATCTCAAGCCCTGCAAATCTCAAGAATATTGAACCACTGAAAAACTGGGCTCTTGATACGTTCAAAAAGATGTTCAGTGCCCCCACCAGACAACTAACCCTTTTAAAAATATGTATCTTCCTTATTTCGGCATTCGCTTTAAAAAATCTGTTTATCTACCTTAACGGACAGATTATCTTCAGAATACAAACCAAAGCTGCAAAAAAGCTCCGGGACGACGTTTTCAGAAGCATTTTAGAGATGCATCTGGACTATTTCAACAAAAACCGCGTAGGAAATCTGATGAACTACGTGTACAACGATGTTGAAAATGTCAACAACAGTATAAGCACTACCTTCATAAACTTTTTGCAGAACCCTTTTTCAGTTCTTGTTTATCTTGGCGTCTTACTCGCGTTGAGCTGGAAACTGACGCTTTTTGCTGCACTTACATCATTGACGATTTTGTTTGTGATTCGTAAGATAGGCAAAAACCTCAAGGAATTGGTTCAAAACTTCCAGGCTGGCATGGGGGATATGAACTCTGTCCTTCAAGAAAAATTTAACGGCATAAAGGTTATCAAATCAACTGCCTTTGAAAATGTCGAACTGGATCGCTTCAAGACATTTACCAATGACTTCCGAAAACTCGGCATCAGAATCGCACAACTCAAAAACATCATTAGCCCGCTCAACGAAACCTTGCTGATTGCAGCTATCGCTATGGTGCTCTGGTTTGGAGGAATGCAAGTATTTGACGGGATAATGAGTGCAAATGAACTTCTGGTCTTTGCCTTTACGCTCTACTCCACGATGGGACCTATCAAGGCTCTTGGCGATGCGAATACTGCCATGCACATGGGCATGGTATCTGTTGATCGTTTATTTGAAGTACTCGACGCTCAACCAGCAATTATTAATGGAACCCGTCCTATAACATCATTTTTCGATACGATACGGTTTGAAAATGTCTGTTTTAAATATAATAAGGATTCAGATGCTCCATACATCCTTGACAATATTTCATTTGAAATAAAAAAAGGAAGAATGGTGGCTCTTATCGGCCAATCAGGATCAGGGAAATCCACAGTAGTTGATCTTTTGATGAGATTTTACGATGTTGATTCCGGACGTATCACTATTGACAACACTGATATTCGTGAATTCGATTATAAACAATTGAGAAAAATGATTGGCGTCGTAAGTCAGGAGGTTATCTTGTTCAACGATTCCATCGAACAAAATATTGCCTACGGTGCGCACGAACAGCTTGACAGAAGCAGAATTGAACAAGCCGCAACATTGGCAAATGCGCACCAGTTTATTATGGAAAAGCCGCACCAGTATGACACCATGATTGGCGATCGTGGCATTCAGCTTTCAGGTGGACAACGCCAGCGCATTGCCATTGCACGAACGATGGTAAAAAATCCTGAGTTGCTGATTTTTGATGAAGCCACCAGTGCACTTGATAACGAGTCAGAGAAAGTGGTTCAGCAGGCAATTGACCATGCCATGAAAAACCGCACGGCACTCGTTGTAGCACATCGCTTGTCAACTATTAAAAATGCCGACACCATTATTGTGATGGAACGCGGCAAAATAGTTGAATCTGGAAACCATGACGAACTGATTACTCTTAACGGCACCTATAAAATGCTTTATAACATTCAATTCGTCTCAAAATCGGCCACAAATAAACCTTAAACTTGTTTATCCGGGTCTTTCTAAGAAAGCAGTAAATCCAACCCAAGAGCTTATAAATGGCAGTAAACCTTGAAGGTGAGAACATTCATGCTTTTGGTGATACCGAATTACCTGCAGATATCGTTACTTTTAAGGCCATCTCAGCCTTTATTATGTACTTACCAAACATAACCGATTGAAAATCTTCTTTCATTGATTTACTATGGCCACGTCTATCAAGCTGGCAAGCCAATCTGACACCCTTGAAAAAGTTCGGGCATGGCAGGCGTCGGGGAAAAAAGTTGTCTTTTCAAATGGATGTTTCGATATCCTTCATGCCGGGCATGTTGAATACCTGACCGCCGCAAAAGAACTTGGCGATTTTCTCCTTATCGGGTTGAACAGTGACGCTTCAGTCCGCCGGCTTAAAGGCCCGAACCGGCCGGTATGTTGTGAGCATGATCGTGCGGCAGTACTCTCCGGACTGCAGGTTGTTGATGCTGTCACTTTTTTTGATGAAGATACACCTGAAAAACTTATTGGCACCTTACTGCCTGACATTCTTGTCAAAGGGTCAGACTGGGCGATTGAGCAAATTGCAGGCGCTCAGGCTGTTCTTGAGCATGGTGGAGCCGTTCTGACCATACCGCTGCTTGAAGGTCGATCAACAAGCGGAATCATAGAAAAAATCATTCGAGTCTACTCTCAATCCCGGGCTTGCAGTGGAAAGAATTAAACACTTCAGTCTCAAACTGCTCGCAGCATTCCTGGCATTCATGCTGGTGCTGTCACTTGCTTCCCTGATTATCCTGAACAGCGGAGTCCTTGACCACTTTGCCAAAAATCTGGCTGTCAGTCTTTTTAACGAAAAGCTTTTCGGACGGCTTGAACTCCAGGAACTTCACCTGAAGTTTCCCAACAATGTCACCTTGATCAATCCCCGCATTTATGGACCGGGAGAAACCGCACCTGCCCTTCAAGCGCGAACTCTGTCTCTGAAATTCAACTTTCTCACACTTCTGCAGCCGGATATCAAAAAGTTATATGTGCGTCGGCTGACTGCTGATTCGCTTACAGCAAGAGTCATTGAACAAAAAAATGGCAAGCTTAATCTGGAAACTATTTTTACCTCTCGCGATCCGGACTCGACAAAATCTCCATTTGAACATTTTTATTGTAAAACTCTTCAAATCAAGAACAGTAATCTCTCTTACTCCGGTAACATATACCGTTCAGAAAGCGCGAGCTTCGAGGTAAAGAATATCAATCTGGATCTCTCAAAATTCACTGTCCAGAAAAAACTGCTGAAAGGAGCACTCGACCACCTGACATTCAACATCCCCCGAAATCGTTTTTTATTGAAAGAAGCTACGGGCAAATTTCTCTTTTCTGAAACTCGTTCGGAGGTGCTTGCCCTGAAAGTGGCAAGCAGCAAAAGCCATGCTGAGTTTTCATCCACCGTTGATCACTTCAATATCTTTTCTCAACAGTTGGAACAACAACTTGCTCTCAGCTCTTCATTTCTGAACGTTCAGGAACTGACGATACATAGCGACGATCTGCAGCTCTTCTACCCGACAATTGCTATTCCTTCGGGCCTGTACACGCTTAAAGGCAACGCCAGAGGAAAAAAGGATGACATTCAAATCATCGATGCACTGCTGACTCACCTCAACAACAGAGTGGCCGCAAAGGGAGAGCTGCTTAATCTTCTGAACAGCAAAGCCTTTGCTTATGACCTGAAATGCGACAGTTCAAAAATTACCGTCCCTTTTGTGGAGCCATTCATGACCGAACCATCACAAAAAGAAATTGCCAGAAAAGTGGGGGACATAACATTTATTGGCCGAGCGAAGGGAAACCTGAATACCGTACAAGCAGAGATGACCACGTTGTCCAGGGCAGGAGAGGCATCACTGAACACGGTAGCATCAAAGGAAAAATCTGATCAGCTCTCCTGTAAAGGAACATTTGCACTGAAAGGGCTCAAACCGCACATATTTATGGCTCAGGCGGCTGGCAAAAGTCTTGTCAATGCGTCCGGTAATTTTGAGGGAAAAGCAGACAAGAGGGAGCTTCTCCAACTGAGCATGAGCCTGAAAGTTGCTGATTCTTTCTGGCACAATCAGCCAGTAAAAGAGGGCGCAATATCGTTGAGTTACAACAATCGACTGTTAAATTCTTCTGTTGTTCTGAAAAACAATCTTGCCAGTTTTGCTTTTGACGCTGGAATCGACTGGAAAGATAAAACGCCACATTACCGCGTATCAGGAAAAACTGAACGGGTTGATTTTTCAAAAATACTTGATTCAAAAGCTTTTGCAACCGATCTGAGCGGCATCTTTGCCATTCAGGGTTCTGGATTTGATCCCGGAATGCTGAACGTCTCTGGAATGATACAGTTCGCGCCGTCTTCCATCAACGGTTTCGAGCTTAACGATCGATCAAAAGCAACTCTTGAAATTGTTCAGAACGGCGCTTCTTCACGAACAAGCATAAACACTGATTTTGTCGATATTCTTGCGGAAGGAGATTATTCATTTGCGGAACTGATGAATCTGGGACGTTTTGCCGGCGCAGGAATTACCCGCGAAATAACAGCGCAGAATATCTGGAAAAGCGCACCTGCAGCGCCGGTCATGACGGCAAATACCTTCAAGAAGCCATTTGCCGTACGCTACCGCATCGCTGTCAAAGATATCACGCCTTTCGCTCCGTTTTTGCCGTTTCAAAATATTGCGTTACAGGGCAAAGCTGAAGGAGATGCCGTCTATCGTAACGGACAATGTGCGATCAGCTCTTCAATCAACCTTGCCAGTCTGCACTTCCATAATCATCTATTGCTTGAAAATCTTTTCATGGATGCCGGAATGAATTGCAACGGCAGTGGAGTCTCTAAAGCATCAGCAACGGGCAAGGCGTCATCAATAGCCGTTGCCGACAAAAAAGCTGGCCATGCCAGTTTCTCATGCACCTATATCCCGTCACAGCTTGAAGCCTCTCTTGACCTTGCCATACCAGAGCCCGACCAAAGTGTCTCTGTAAAATTTGCCGCAACAAAAATCGACAGTGGCTATGCGCTCTTGTTTAACCAACTCGCTATAAAAGACAATTCAGGAACCTGGCAGGCCGCAGAAAATTCACGTCTCGTGCTTGGCAGAACGTCGGCAAGATTCAACCGTTTTACGATATCAAAAGGGGCACAACAGGCAATGCTGGATGGGGAACTCAGCAACTCTCAACCTGGCAGCTTTCAATGCACCCTGTCAAATGTTGAACTCAACGAACTGAAACGATTTGCGCTGGATCCCTCTCTCGACAAGCTTTCAGGAACAATCAATGCCTCCTTGACGATCAGCGGAAACCCGGACTCCAAAACAAGTGTGCTCAGCATCAACGGAAAGGACATACGTTATGATAAATTCACGGTAGGGATTCTGCAAGGCAATGCTGTGCATCGTAATAATCAGCTCCGCTTTGAAATGCACAGCAATCTTCCGATACCAGAAAAAATGCAGGAGCAAGCTATATCATCGTTGAACACAGTAGAAGGAAGCGGAACTATTCCTCTGGTTCTCAATTACTATCCCTTGCAATTGCATATAGCGGAGCAGCAAAGCATAAGTGCATCGTTCCGCTCGGATAATCTTTCTGCCCAGTTTCTTGAATACCTGCTTCCTTTCTTTACTTCGGCTGAAGGGGTAATGCCAACAACCCTCAAAATCGAAGGCAGAACACCACAACCAGACATTTATCTGACCACTCATCTGCGTCAAACAAAAATTAAAATTGAGCCGACGCAGGTCTCTTATCAACTCAACGGCGATGTGTATGCGACACAAAAAGCTATTGAACTGCGGAACGTAACCATCAGTGATAACGTCCACGGTAACGGAACAATAGATGGTCTGGTGAAGCTTGAAAAGCTGGAACCAAAAGAGCTGGATCTTGCCGCCCAATTTAACCAGCTCCTGTTGTTTAACAAAAAAGACATGCAGGATGAAACCTCGTTTGGAAGCATTACCGGAACGACCAACAACATTCTGGTTCATGGAAATATCTCTGAACCGGTTGTTGAAGGGGAATTAAGAATTGATGCCGCAGATTTTTCGCTCTATCGATCAGGTGCCAATGAAAGCGCAAAGTATGTAGGGGTTGAGAAATTTATTGAATTTGTGCCCCGTTATCCCGCTTCGAACTCTCCGGGCATGAAAAAAAATCGCGAGATAACAAAACCGACTGAGTTTTATCATTCACTGATTGATATTCTGCAGATAAAAAACCTGCGTTTCAGCAGTGTTGAACCGTTGATGTATACGGTTATTTTTGACCGCATCAGAGGCGAACAACTTGAAACCTCAGTCAACAATCTCTCTCTTATTGTCAATAAAAAAAATCAGCAATACAGACTTTTTGGTTCGGTCAACGTCATTGGCGGGAAATACAGATTTTCCAACTCAAACTTTGACCTGGAGAATGGAGGAAAAATTACCTGGAACAATGTTGATATCAGAAACGGTGTTATGGACAACCTCTACGGCAGCAAGTATGTGAACGCGTCCAGCCAGCAGACCGGTGACCGCGACAATGTCAAGCTGCTTCTTGCCATGACCGGCACGCTGAATGATCCTCAAGTTACTATGGGTTATTACCTGAATGAACAGACTCAGCCCTATGCCTCAGTCAACATGATCGGCGGTCATACAAGCCAGATTGATCCCAATGCGGAATTGAATGTTATCTCTATGCTGCTTTCAAAGCAATGGTATATCAAACCGGGAAGCAGCGGCCAGTCAGGCAATATCGCTGTTGCCAGCGTAGGGTTCTCTACCGGCACCGGCATTCTTTCATCTCGCATTTCCAGGCTTATTCAGGATATTGGCGGACTTGAAAGCTTTAATGTCAATCTGGGAATGGATAAACGTGGCGCCCTGAGTGGACTCGACCTGTACTTTGCGCTCAGCGTACCAGGCACTGAGGGAAAAGTGCGCTTTATCGGCACAGGCAGTTCTCCCGACATCGGCAAAACTGCAATCGCCAACTATTACGGTACCGCCCAGAAAATTGAGTACAGAATTACTCCAAAAGTGTACCTTGAAGCTTCCCGCTCTTTCGGCCTTACCGGAAGCACAACATCAATAAGCAATTTACAAAAACCTGCTGAAACATGGGGCATCAGCCTCTCTTACAAAGAACGCTTCCAAAGCTGGGATAAGTTCTGGAAAAGTCTCATACCATCATCCGACAAGAAGAGATAATTCCGCCCGGTTTTTGTAAATTAGTAACGTTCCATTCTGCAATAAACCTGGGAAAAGACTCTTGAAAGGGAAAAATATTATTGTCGGTATCTGTGGAGGCATTGCCGCCTATAAAACGCCACAGTTGGTAAGATTATTAAAAAAACAGGGCGCAAATGTTAAAGTGGCGCTCACTGATGGAGGCTGCCATTTTGTCAGTGAACTGGCACTTGCAACCGTTTCAGGCGAACAGGTGTATCGAAAGATTTTTCCTCCCACAGTTTCAGAAAATACTGACTACACCGGCCATATCTCTCTCGGTGAATGGGCTGATGCTTTTGTGATAGCACCGGCAACCGCCAATACTCTGGCCAAACTCAGCAGTGGCCTCTGCGACGACATGCTTTCCGCCTGCTTTCTCACCCTGCGACCCGGCAAACCGGTGTTGATCTTTCCTGCTATGGACGGTCAAATGTTTCTCTCTCCTTCCGTTCAGAGAAACATTAAAATTCTCATAGCACAGGGATGCACTGTCATCAATCCTGAAAGCGGGGAACTTGCTTCAGGACTTTGCGGCCTCGGACGTATGCCGGAACCTGAATCTATCCTTGGCTATCTTGAACAGGAACTCTCTTCAGCTCTTCTGCACTCTCCTCTTCGCGATAAATCGGTGGTCGTGACCGCCGGCCCGACTCGCGAAAAAATTGACGGTGTCCGTTTCATCTCCAACTACTCTTCGGGCAAAATGGGATTTGCCATTGCTCGTGCCGCAGCAAAAAGAGGCGCCAGAGTGACGCTCATTACCGGCCCGGTTCATCTTGAAACACCTTTTGAAGTCGATCGACATGATGTTGAAAGCGCACAGGAGATGCTCGACACTGCTTTGCCCCTGTTCAGGACTTGCGATATTTTTATCAGTGCTGCCGCCGTTTCTGATTACCGCCCTCTTGCCCCTTGCGAAGGAAAAATGAAAAAAGATGAGGATGAGATAGCATTTACCCTTGTAAAAAATCCCGATATCCTTGGCGAATTTGGCAAGCAGAAAGCCTCAGGTCAACTTGCCATAGGGTTTGCACTTGAAACTCAAACCGGCCTCGACAATGCCCGAAAAAAATTGTCTGCGAAAAATCTTGACCTGATTGCATTTAATTTTTTTGACCGGAAAACCTCAGGTTTTGATGTTGACACAAATATTCTTACCCTGATAGAGAGTAATGGTGTAACAACAGAGCTTCCGCAATTACCAAAGGATGATGCCGCAGGCAAGCTTCTTGATGCCATAGAAAAACTCTTGCCCGAAAATCTGCACTAACCCTTGAAAACGTTATTTTTTCATGCAAGGTTTTTTATTTGATGAAAATGAACAGAACCGGCCAGCAGAGAAAAACCCGGTATCTTCTTCCGCAGGTCTGGCCCTTTTATATGATACCGCAAAAGAGTGTCACAAATGCCAGCTTGCCGACACACGACAGAATTTTGTGTTTGGTGAAGGTAATCCATCGGCAAATCTGGTGGTTATCGGAGAAGCCCCGGGAGCTGAGGAGGATGCTTCAGGCAGACCGTTTGTGGGCCGATCCGGACAGCTCCTTGATAAAATCCTTCAGGCCGCAGGGTTCCGCCGCGAGGAGGTCTATATCTGCAATATTCTGAAATGTCGTCCACCCGGCAACAGAAATCCGCTTGAGCATGAAATTAAAAGTTGTATGCCATGGTTACTCAGTCAGCTTCAAATTATCAAACCAAAAATTATCCTGATGATGGGCAAAGTGGCAGCCAACACCATTCTGGATAACACTCTGTCGCTGGGAGCCATGAGAGGAAAACTGATAAAATGGCAAGGGTATGACTGTTTTATTACCTATCATCCCGCAGCACTTCTGCGTAATCCTAACTGGAAAAGGGGATGCTGGGAAGATATTCAGGTCATGATGCGCCATTACGGAACTCTCTTTGCCCAAGAGAACCACACTGAAAATTAGAGTGAACAGATGATCAAGAAAGCACCCGTTGCCATAGATTTCAGCCAGGATATCGATTTCAGTCAGGAGAGCCGTGTTCCCCCCTATTCAACTGAAATTGAACAGGAGGTTTTGGCCTGTATTCTGCTTGAGGATGATCCCATTGAACAGGTCATCCAGATTTTCGGCGATAACGGCGAAGAGGTTTTTTATGAACGCCGTCATCAGATCATTTTCAAGGCCATGATGCAGCTTTATCATAAGCGACAGGCTATTGATATTATCACCGTCAGCGAAGAGCTGCTGAAAATGAGTGAACTTGAAGCCGTTGGCGGACGCCATTACCTTGCCGAGCTTTCCGGCAAAGTGATCAGCGCTGCCAATATTGAGTACTATGCCCGCCTGGCAAAGGAAAAATACCTTTACCGCAGGATGATCTCCATATCAGCCAAAATCTCCGGCGCAGCCTACGGCTCGTCAATGGACATTTTTGATCTTGTCGAACATGCCTCACAGCAGTTTTTCAATATCTCCCAGGCTGGCATCAAAAAGAAAGCCTCATTAATTAAAGAGCTGGTTAAAAACGGAATCCGAATGCTCGAAAGTCTCCGGGCATCTCAATCATCCGTCACCGGCGTAGGCTCAGGATTTTCAGAACTTGATCAGCTCACCGCCGGATTTCAGCCTTCCGACATGATTATCATTGCAGCAAGGCCTTCCGCCGGTAAAACGGCATTGGCACTTGCGGTTGCCCGTAATGCTGCCGTTGATTTTGATACCCCTGTCCTTTTTTTCAGTCTTGAAATGGCGGAAGTGCAATTGGCCATAAGGCTCATGTGCGCTGAAGCTTATGTTGAGTCCCAGCTTGTCAGAACTGGCCGTATAACACCTGAAATGATGGGGCGGATCATCAACAGTATGGACAAGCTGAATGAAGCCAAGCTGTTTATTGACGATACCCCCGGCATCTCCATTATGGAACTCGCCGCAAAAACCCGAAGGATGAAACAGGAGCACAATATCGGCATGCTTGTTGTTGATTACCTTCAGTTGGTCACACCCGTAAGGGATGGCAGAACAAACAGGGAGCAGGAGATCGCCCAGATATCCCGATCGCTGAAGGCGCTGGCCAAGGAGCTCAATATTCCGGTTATCGCTTTGGCTCAGCTTAACCGATCTGTCGAACAACGCTCAGGAGACCGAAGACCCCAGCTCAGTGACCTGAGAGAATCCGGTTCCATTGAGCAGGACGCTGATGTCGTGATGTTTCTGTCAAGGCCTGAAATGTATGGCAAAACGACGTTTGAAGATGGATCATCGACAAAAGATATTGTTGAAATTGTCATAGGCAAGCAGCGAAATGGCCCTATCGGCGACATAAGATTATTGTTCCTTAAAAACTATGGGCGATTTCAGTCAACCGCAAATGCTTACATTAAAAACGGGGATGAATCTGTCGCTTCGTTTGAACAGGAACGACACAGCCACTCTCTGGAAGATGCAGAAAAATTGAAAAGCAGCGCATTCATCGCTCAGGACGACGCACCTTTTTAACACATTATTATGCAGGACAACACTCAGCTACCAAACTCTGGAAACAGAACATCAAGACCGGTGCCGCCCCCAATCATAGGCCCCGAAACAACATACGAAGGAATTGGAGCATCGAAAGGCATTGCGATAGGAGAGTGCTATGCGTTTATCAAGGAGGAAAGCAAACATGAGATCCGGGAACTGACCGACAAAAACATCAGTGAAGAGATCGAAAAATTTCGTTCCGCGTTGAACCGATCTGAACATGAGCTGAAAAAAATTGAACACGTCACGATCAGAAAACTTGGAAAAAGCTATTCAAATCTTTTCCAGGCCCAAATCATGATGCTTCACGATCCGATACTGATCAATACCATTGCCAATCGTATCAGATCGGAAAGAAAGGGCGCTCATCTTGTTATAGAAGAGGAGTTTGATCAGTATCTGCAGAAGTTTAAAAATTCAGAAGAGGTCATTTTTCAGGATCGAGCTGATGATCTGCTCGATATCAAAAACCGGATTATCAGAAACCTGCACATCAGAAAACTGCACTCCTGGATACCCGAGGGAGTCATCGTTTCGTCTGATAATCTCTCTTCGGCAGATATCATTCTGTTGAGCCGCAGCAATGTCAAAGGATTTGTTACCGATTCAGGAGGAAAAACCTCCCATATCTCACTGATCTGCAAGTCACTCAATATTCCGATCGTCGTCGGGCTTGGCAACCTCTCCACAAAGGTCGCCACAGGCATGCAGATGATCATTGATGGCAGTACCGGTGCCGTTATTACAAACCCTGAAGAGAAAACCGTCGAGCAATATCTCAGTAAAAAAGAGTCGGAGAAAAAAAATATAGACGATTCTTCTTTACTGGCGGAGCTTCCGGCCACAACCAAATGCGGTGTCAGGATTACCTTTTATGCCAATATTGACTTCAAGGAAGAGACGCACAGTCTGACAACAGCGGGAGCGGAAGGAGTTGGCCTGTTCAGAAGCGAAAACCTTTTCACCGAAGGCACGAAAGTCCCCAGAGAGTCAGAGCAGTACGCCTGTTACCTCGAAATGGCTGAAGCAATTGCTCCAATGCCACTTGATATCCGTCTGTTTGATATTGGCGGCGACAAACTGATCTATTCGCCGGTCAAGGAACCAAATCCAAACCTCGGATGGAGGGGAATCCGTATTCTGATTGATCTGCCCGAAATTCTTGACGCGCAGGTCAGAGCTGTCATCAAGGCAAACAAACATGGCAATATCGATATTCTGATTCCCATGATCATGTCTCTCGAAGAGATCAGAAATGTTCAGGCTGCCGTTGACAGACACTACAGCGATCTCTTGCAGGAAACAGATGGACAACTTGAAAAACCGGGTGTAGGGGCAATGATAGAGCTTCCTGCTGCCGTAGAGATCATTGATGAAATAACAAGATGCGTTGATTTTATAAGCATCGGAACCAATGACCTGACGCAGTATACCCTGGCGGTAGACAGAAACAATGTTATTGTGCAGGATCTTTTTGAAAAATTTCATCCTGCAATTATCCGGCAACTGCACCGGATAATTACGACAGCGCAAAAGAATCACTGCAAAGTGATGATCTGTGGTGATATGGGTTCTGACCCTCTCGCCCTTCCCTTTCTTATAGGATGCGGATTGAGAAAATTCAGCGTTGTCACCTCGGATATCCCGACACTGAAATCACTGGTATCGCGGTTTTCACTTGCTGAAACTGAAGCTCTTGCCAATCAATGCCTCAGGCTGGATAGTTCAGACGGAATCAAGGCGTGCCTGGAAGATTTCCAGGCCGCACATGAATGAAAGAGGGAGAGAGCAGGAACGAACTCAGGGTCGCAAGTCCTCTATTTTTGCATTTTTGCGTAATGACGCAAAATACTCGGAAAAGAGCTGCTCATGTTTTGCGCGAAGCAGTTGAGGGGCAAGCCGGATTTTTTCACCCGCTATATTGAGCCCGGCAGGAAGCGATTTCCCACGAAGCTGCACAAGCGCATAGCCGTCACTTGTTTTTACAGGTGAAGAAAGCTTTCCGGGCACAAGTCCGGACATACCTTCAACAAGAGCAGGATCAACACCATACCCTGGAATAAATCCATCACGCCACCGAATACTGTCGGCTGTAACCATACGCAACGCCGGATTGGTCGCCACTATCTTTTCAAGCGTCACGCCTGGGCCTTTCATTGCCGCAAGCTTTTGCTCCAGAGCGTCACCTTTCTTTTCCCGCATCAGTTGGGTTGAAATAGCAGCCTTCAGATCCTTGTCGAGCAAGCGGTATCCTGTATCATTTTTACCAGTCAGACGTATAACATAAAATCCTTTGGCCGTCTCAATAACGTCTGAAAGGTCACCCTCTTTCGCCTTGAAAGCATAAGCCGCTATCTTGTCACTATAGCCAATCTGATCAATTAAGGTATGCCTTCCAAAATCACCAGTCTTTTCGATATGCAGCTTTAAACTCTGTATCGATCATTGAAAATGTGCTTCGCCTTCCGCTTGTTCCGGTCACCGGGTCAACTTACAAAATTTTGGCTGAACAAATGGTTTTTCTTTCAGATCACGATTAAATTACCAGCCTTACTCTCTAAAAAAGGGCG
>CAILXE010000460.1 GCA_903838095.1 uncultured Chlorobiaceae bacterium | reverse complement strand
TGCCTTGGAAGGAAAAACACCGCTTGAGGCGGTTAAAACTAAGCGGTTACGGCCGGCAGTAGAAGAACTGCTCAAATCCATTGATCAGCTTAACACCACCGGTAATGTGTTGACCCGTTTTTTGGGTTTAGGTTTACCCGCCTAAAGTTGCTGTATTTTGGTTTAGAGCGAATATTCACCGGAACATGATTTACTTTATGCTCCACGAGCATGCATTTTTTTATTTTAAAGGGCTTTTATTGAGGGGCACCCAGCCCAGTTGACTGCCGATTTATTCCAGAGAATATCCGTAAATCAAATAAGAATGAGATACCATCACTCCGCAATCAATGGAGATGGCATTAAAAAGCAGCGATAAACTTCTTGTGGAAGCTTACCGCTGCTTTTTTTGTTGAGTGATGAATCGATTGGAGGAGTTACTTTGCTGTGTTCAGCCTTTTGGACTCATACAGCCGCCAGGATGGTCCTTCGATGGATATAATTACGGAGTGGTGTATCATTCGGTCAACGGTGGCTGCGGTGATAACCGGGTCACCCAGATAATCGCCAAGCTCCTTAAAGTCAACATTGCTCGTAATAATCGTTGATCCTTTGCAGTAGCGACCATCAATTACCTTGTGAAACAGACAGGCGTTCCTGGCGTCGTGCTGTTCCAACCGGTCGAAGCCGAGCTCGTCGATGAGCAGAATCTCAGGAACAAGAAATAGTTTGAGTTTTTGTTCAAGGGTGTTGTCGGCCAGGCTTGCCAATAATTCCCGCAGCATGCCGGAAGCCGTGACATAGCGGCAGCGAAAGTTTTTCTGACAGCCGGCAAGTAGTAGCGCTTTACTGATGTGACTCTTCCCGGTCCCGGAGTTGCCGGCAAAGATCACCCCCTGCTTGCGGCTGGCAAAGGAAAGAGTGGCGAGGTCCATGATCTGCCGTTTATCGACGCCAGTCTGGAAGTCGAAATCGAAGTCGGCCAGGAGTTTGCGTTCCGGCAGTTTTGCTTCTTTAATGCGCCGCTCTATCTGACGTTCGGTAAGTGAATTGGCCTCAATGGCAAGCAACCGCTCCAGCAGCTCGGTGCAAGGCGTTGCCTCTCTGGAAGCCCTGTTTAATTCGTCATCCAGAACAGTGGCAATCCGGTTGAGTTTGAGCGATTGAAGATACTTTTTGATTTGGGCGTTGGTGTCCGTACTCTTCATGTAGTTTCTCCTTCGGAACTTGGATTAAAGAGGATGTCGTACTCTTCCAAGGGCCGTTGCTTTATTTGCGGCAGCGCTTGGCGCAGTTCGTTTGCCGCCCGCTCGTTGCGGATTGCCTCCAGGGTTCTGGGGAGTGCTTTTGCCGCCAGTATCCGCTCTACGGCCTTGCAGTCATAGGCGTGGTAGTGGCAGGCATGAGCCAGTGCGTTGTTAATGTCCTCGCAGTGATAGCGCTCTTTCAGGTGTAAAATATAGCGGGCATGAAAGCCGGCATTCTTGGGATAGCTAATTTTCAACCCCCGCAGAAAATCCTCTGCATGTGCACCCAGTTCCATAAACTGTACCTGCACAGACTCAAGGCCATATCGAAGCGTTTTTATCCGGTGAATCTCGGAACCATCCAAAGTAAGCTTTGCTCCGGCAGGTGCCCGCTCATGGCGAATGATGAGGGAAAGCTCCGGCGAATAGATCAGCACCTCGTGTTCTGTGGCCTTCATGGTCACAATATCGGTTATATGATCATATGGGATCGGGTAGCGATTGGTCTCAAAGTCGATATACCCATCAAGACTACAGACCCTGAGGGCCACTTCAGCACAGTCATAAAGATGGAGTGGCAGTGGCTGCAGGGCGGTCTGTTCCTGTTCAAGAAATAGCTCCAACGGCAAACGATTAGTGGTATCGTGGCGGTGCATGTCACTTTTCTCCGCCAGCCACCAGCGGGCGCAGGCGCGAAGGTCTTCCAGATCCTGAAACTCGCGGCCACACAGCAGATTTCCTTCTACATACTGAAATGGCCTCTCAATTTTCCCTTTTGTTTCCGGGCGTGCTCGTTGGCAAATTACAGGTTTGCAGCGATAGTGGGTAATGAACGCGGCAAAAGCGGGGTTTATTACCGCTCTTCCAGCCTCCCACCGCAATACCACGGTTTTTTCGCTGTCATAAAGACATTGAGCCGGTACACCACCGAAGTGGGCAAAGGCGTCATGATGACGACGGATCAGAGTAAAGAAATCCCGGCGTGGGGAGAAGTCGATAAAATGCCGTCTGGAAAAGCCGAGGATATAGGAAAAACATTGTATTTCCGCAGGGCCGGTTTTAAGGAATTTGATTCGATACGGGCTCCAATCCATTTGCCCTTGAATGCCCGGCTCGGTTTCAAATCGGACCACCGGTGTCTGTTTGGGGCCGGGGCGAAGTGAACGCAGCCGATCCCGCAAGATCGTGATGCCGCCGTCATAGCCGATAGAGGTTAACTCTTCGTAGAGCCGCAATCCGGTGATCTTGGGATATTTCTCTATAATCTTTTTAAGTGCATCCTCAAACGGGCCAAGTTTTTTGGATTTACGAATCCTGCGAGGCGCCTTCTTTGCCTGTAGAATGTCATGTCCCTCATCTCGCAGCATATCGTGTTTCCTGAGGATACCGCGCACCGTGTTGCGACTTATGGCGAAGTGCCGGGTAAGCGCCCGAATCGACCACCCATTCTGCGTCCACATAAGAACAAGCTGCTGCTCAAGATCTTCTCTGCTCTGTATAAAGAGAGCCATATCTTTTACTCCTTCCAATCAGGGTTTGATGCTGCGAGCCAGTTGACCCAGCATTTCATGCACAGGAGCGAGACTGACCAATACTCGTGCAGAATCCTGCCGTAATACTTTGTCCTCATGTGGCCTAAAAAAAATAAAGTCGGTGTCTAACAGGTGCGCCACCTCCTGACAGATTTTTTCCAAACTAAAAAGGCGGCGGCGCATCTGTTTGACCTGAAAGCTCAAACCTTGTTTATCCGGCAGAGAAACATTGATGCCACTTTCTGGCGCAAGTACTGCCTCCCGTGGATTATTAAAGATGCGTTCATGCTCTTTTTTAGGTCTGGTCAGGAGGGCGGTCACTACCTGTCTGCTCTCCCGCCAGGTAAGGCGTTGCTCGTGGATGACCTTCAGTAACTCCTCCTGGTTGCAGCGCTGCAACCTTGCCAACTCCGCTCCGAGACTTGCGGGCAGAAGCCCGAGTCTGATGCTCTCCTGCGCTTCATCACAGAGCCGTTCGATCAGCGCCAGTCGTCTGCAGACCCAGCTCTTGTGACAGTTCAAAAGGACTGCGATCTCAACCTGGTTCAAGCCATCCTCATGACAGAGCGAATGCACCACCAGTGCTTCCTCCATGCTGGTGATAGGGCGACCGACCCGATTGAGCAGCAGCATTGCTGCCTTGCACGCCCGCAGTCCCACATCCAAAGTCCGTACCGTCAATTCCTTTATTCCCAACTGACGGCCAGCTCTGAGCCGCTTAAAACCGTCAAGTAGTTCAAGAGCACCATCATCAATCCGACATACGACCACAGGAGTCTGCTGGCCGTACTTCACCATGGAACGAAGCATTGCCTGCTCCGCCGCCGGATCAGCAATCCGTAGCGGGGCAAAACGCTCAGCAATCTTCGTGATCGACATGGTCATCGTCTCTTGAACAATAGGTGTTTGGTTGCTTGCGGTCATACCTGGTTCTCCTTATGCGGAGATTTATGCGTCCGTGCAAAAGGATACCTCACTTGCCGCCCTCAGAACATCACCTCTTGAAATATGCTCAGGGGGTATTTGGCCGTATTCATCTTTAATTCCGGATAGTTGTGGCTTGATCACCTCTTGAACGCGTTTCATGAGTAGTCGGACGATATACTCAATGATTATAAGCTGTTGGACCCCCATCACCTCTTGAACTACCCTCGGGGCATAGTCGAGGGGAGAAACCCGATGCGGAGAAGGTTTTTGCGGTGGAGGTGGTGGAGTCGGGGATGGAGATGCTGGCGAATCAGAAACTGGAGACAACAACTCCAGACGGTCTCGAAGATAATTCTCCCGAGCAATGTGCCGGTTCTTCAAATTCCATTCGGCACACTTCCGAATACGCCATTGCCGTTGGCATTCGGGGGTGCCGCAGGTTTTCTGGCGATTACCAAGTCGGGGGTTTGGGAGAAACCACTTCTTACAGATCCGGCAGGGTCGTTTTTTTCCATAGCATTCTTGTCCCATCGTTTTCTCCCCCAGTTTGCTTTCAGGAGAACGATGCTGAATTTTTTGGCGGAATGGGGGAAAAAGGATGTGGGTCAATAAACGGAAGACAGAATGAGATGGTTGAAAACGGTTAGGTGGGTCAGTTTACCGGTGGTGGGTGGGTCAGCTGTTCAGCGGCGGTGGCATTGTGAAACCGTTGCCATTTGCTCTCGCCTGAGCCGTAAAGAACTTGCACTGACGATCAGTGAGCATTTGGATTGGCGTAGTGCAAGCGG
>CAILXE010000459.1 GCA_903838095.1 uncultured Chlorobiaceae bacterium | reverse complement strand
GGCTGCTCTTCCTGCGGAAGATGTCCGCAGGATGGTTTTCAGGCTTTCTGCCAATGAGAAGCTTATGAATCACTTTACGCGCTGGCAGGGGACGCCACTTCAGCTCCTTTATTTGAATGAGATCTATCAACGCCAGCAGGGACGAGACTCTTCACCTTGCCATCTTCGCGATGGGATTCACGCAAGACGGTATCGATGGCAAGTATTTACTTTACTGGTAAAGATTTTGGTTCGACAATAACATCTCCAAAGGAATCAACAACAATGTCATCCAGCACCAGATTAACAT
Organism: uncultured Chlorobiaceae bacterium; assembly: GCA_903838095.1. GTDB lineage: Bacteria > Bacteroidota > Chlorobiia > Chlorobiales > Chlorobiaceae > Chlorobium. Next base: position 6,230 of record CAILXE010000459.1, on the reverse strand, counting down.
TGTCGATAAAGGCGCCTTCGAGAGGAATGCTTACCGCCCTTGACGGTGCGGTGCATCCCAACTTTTCGGCCTGTTCCGGCGATACTCGCACGGTATACTCACCGCTGGGCAGCGCTTTCAGAATGTAAACCCCGTCAAATTCGGAGCGTGCCTTGGTGACCACGGTACCGGTTTTATCAACAGCTTCTATGTTGATTCCGGAAGCCAGTTCCTCAATACTGTTTTTCTTTCTGTAGATGGTACCCGAAACTTCTCCGATAACCCAGACCGGAAAATTCACCGCAACAGGATAACCCGGCCGTGGCACCACACGCACTCCTTTATCGGCAGGCACCCAGAGCAGCTCGGTCAATGTTGACGGTGAAATGGCAATATCAGTCAGATTATTTGGTGAAATCCCTTGAAGAAAAGCCATACCATTTTCGTCAGAGAGAGGTTTATGGCTTTGCTGATTGACAAAAAACTCAACATCTTTGATTGGAGGCTCCCCCGAATCCCATTGTCTGTTACGATTGCTGTCGAGGTATGCCTGGGCGGATACTCCCGCCTGATTACTGTTCAAACTTCCATTGAGATTCCATTGTCCTTGTTGCGGCTCACGACTCAGGTTTGTCGAGAGCTGGATACCGACATTCCAGGCCTCTCCAACGGTGTAGTTGCCTGTTACCCCCAGTGCAAAAGCACTAAAAGTGCGGTTAAGCCCCAGTGATGTCGTCAGCGCTTTGCTCAGTGGAGAGTAGGCAATATGGTTGAAAAGCTGCAATTCGTGCGGGAGACGCAGTTGACAGGTAGTACCAAAAGTGTTGATGACTCTCTCAGGATGAAGCTGATAGTCGATTTCAGCTCTGACTGAAAGGTTGCGGTGGGTCATGCTGGCATAAGAGGTGCCCGAAATGACATCACTCTCAGCTTCACTATCCTGCGTCCGCTCGGCGGTGATCGTGTGAGTGTGGTTGATTCCCAATGTCTGGTTGCTGTTTGTCATGGTGGCGCTTTTCGAAGTACGAAGGGCATCATACTCTGTTTGGGCAAACGTCATCGAGAAGGGAGAGTTTCTTAAAAAGAAGAAGGGGTGCAAGCCATCGATGCGCACATCCCATTTCCTGAGGTAAGAGGCCGGTCCGGTGGTTGTATGCCACTCTTTATCATAATCCTGCAACTGAACGGATAGTGACAATGGCCCAAACCGTGAGAGGCCACTTGCCTGCCGAGCCCACTGACTGGTGGCAAGATTACGGGCAACCTGCACATCAAGCTGTATCATCTTCAGATAGCCACTGAAGCCTGCTCCGGCAAGGCTCTGACGTTCGTTGTCGATGAGTGCAGAAGCGAAATAATTTGAAGCCGTAAGCCATTTGTTCACGCCAAGCGTACTCTTCCATGTTATGAGCGGGGCTGGTGTCGCACTGATTGGCGAGGCAAGCATCGAAGGAAGCGAAGCGTTGGTTGCGGTCACCTGGTAGCTCCAGCTCCCAGGCTTGCTCATGTTACTTCCGACGTTGTAGATGTGCGTTTCGACTCGCCTTTTGCCCATAGGTCCGTTAAACACAAGCTGCAGTTCATTCAGCCCATAACGCAGCGGGATATCGACAAATGCATAATTTTCAAGAGGATTTGAATGCCGGTAGTCGAGCAGGTTGCCATTATTGAAAAGTTCCACATCCCAGCCGTCAGCAAGGAACCCTCGTAACGTCAACAAGTCAAAAAATGACAACTGATTGAGCGGGTAACTGCTGATTATAATACCAGCTCCAACACTGCTGCCGATCAATGGCAGAGATGATGGCCCGATATCCCCAACGGCAACCCGCCGGGCGTCAAGAATTGTCAGAATACCCCCTGATGGATTAACCCGCTCCAGGACCAGATTGCCATTGCCAATTCCGATAACCGATTTGCCTGGGCTTGCAATCTGCCCTGAAAGATCAAGCTGCCCGTTCATCCACAGTAGGTCTCCGGAGATCCTTGTATGGAAATTGCTGTTTCCGAGACTGATGTTTTTCTCCGGCTCTCCGGAAAGGGAAGAGGAGAGGGAGAAGTCAATACTCGGGCCATCGAGAAAGCGGTATGGCGTATCAAGCAATGGAAACCCGGGATCATTAAAGCTTCCGTACCCCCATGTATTGGAGCCACGCTGACTCCGTGCCATACGCTCCTGAAGCGGAAGTGGTTCAAACGGACGGATATCTACCGTGGCATCAAGACGGTTGGCATCGATACGCATGGCTACCCACTCTCCAAGCAGCTTGCTCTCGACGTAAATATCGTCCTGCATTGCCACGACCAGGGACGGATCGTACCGGTAGGCTTTACCTGAAACCGATACCGCCTCGCTGGTCATGTCGAGCATAAACTTTTGTGGCGGTCGGGCTACAAAACCATCGGCATGGCGATGAGCCAGATCGACCGTTATGCCCAGTTCGAGCTGACGACTCATCTCACCAAGTGGAAGAAAAAATCCAGAAGGGTTGCTGTAGGTGACCATATCGCTGGTAAGCACACTTCCCCCGAGTCGAACCTGACAGAGCAAAAGATCATCCTCGCTGAGGGTGATCTTTTGCTCACTCTTAAGAGTTTCCTGAGCCAATATCTGCGCTGGAAGAAAACTGATCAGAAATAACCCTTCGGTCAATATCAGAACAACTGTCCGAAAAGCCCTGGAGAAAGGAGTTGGTATATTCCAGAGATTATGGAATAGCAAGATTAGTCTCTGCCGCCACAAACTCTGTGTCATCGGTACGTTTTTCAATAAAGCGAACGCTCAACTCTCCCCCCTTCATCACCAGACCTTTGGGAGGCGACAACGTCATAGCCAAAGTGCGTTTTGCATTGGGAGTGTAAACGGCAAGTGCATTGATTCGGCTGACAACAACAGGCTTGCTTCCATGCGCATTCCATACCGCCTCAACATCGCCGAAAATTGATCGCCCGCCGTCACGCTCGATAACAAGGGAAAGTACACTGTTCGCCGGATTGCCTTTGCTGGAGAGATTCAAACCGGTCAGACGCACTGTTGCATTCAGCGACCCGTGGCGAACGATGACCGGAATCGATAACCCGTAAATGGGTATCAGCCTGATGCTTATACCACGACCTGCTGAGTCGGGCTGAGCCGCATCCTGAGCAGCGGGTATCACGCGAAAAGCAAGATGCGATCGGTACTCCCCCTCTGCAAGATCCGAAGGCTTGAGCAGTTGCATGCGCAACATCTGAACTTGACCCGGTTCGAGCACCACCCGACGTGGTGTAAAACGAACATAAGCTTCGGCAAACCGCTCGTCCACTTCAGGCTTGGTTATCTCTTTGACACTGCCATCATCTGTCATACGATAATTGACGAATGAGATGGCATAAGTAAGCTGCCTGTTGCCCCGGTTAACCAGCGAAAGCTGAGCAGTACGCATTGCTCCCTCAAAGACAACACGCCTCGGGATGACGAGCAAATCCTGGAGTGAATAGGTTGGCACTGGATCTCCAGCAGCAGCGGCCTCTCTGAAACAAAAAAAAGTTCCTGCCAATATAAGTGCAGAAACAAAAATCTTGATATTCATAGTGTTTCGATAAAATATTTTTCCATGTCACTTGTGGCGAGTGTCGGGAATCCTATTGGTAGTTTACGCCAACAGGAAAAGTTCCTGTATATAATCCGTTCGGCTGAGCGGCCGCAACCGACAGCGATCCACCAACACTGAACCGAGCCTTGCCATCACCACCAAGCACGCTGGTTCCTCCAACGGCTGAAGCAGTAAAGTTGTTTACTTGCATTCTTGAACCAGCATAGTTTGCAATAGTAACTGTGCCGTTATTGGGTAACACTAAAGTATAGCTTGCTCCGGCGGCGCCTGTGACATCAAAGACTGTAGGCCCAAAAGATGACGTCACAAGTATTGCCTTTCCACTATGGGTACGATTTCCGGATGGGGTAATTGTTATGACATCCGCTTCAGTGTCATGTGCAATAATAATTCCAAAGGTAAGGGTACCATCCGAAACAAGACCACCATCTTCCGAGGGGGAGAGACTCACCGGTTGAGAAATTGTTGCCACTGCGTTGGCGTCACCTGCGGAAGATGCCTGACCCGCCAGTGACTCATTTCCAACAATGAGCATTGGCAGACACAAAAGGAGTAAAATTTTCTTTTTCATGCGGAATCCTTCACTTGAGCCAGCCTTTTCCCATCACGGCAAACATGGGAAGAAATTCAGTAACCTGTTGAAAACCTCGCTATTAATAGCAGGGAGATACCAAAATTTCTTTGCAGCTTCTCCCTGCGTAACAGTATAAGCGGGTAAAGTTTACTGGTAAGCTACTGTTACCTGAAACGGGCCAGAATATACCCCGGTCGCCTGATTTACCGCGACATGCAGATCCGCACCAACCTTGAACGAAGCCGTAGCATTTGACGCAATTATATATGCCCCTGATGCACCATTTCCATAAGCACTAAAATTTTTAACCTCCATTGTTTGCGCCCCATTGCTGATGAGAGTGGAACCCGTAGGCAATGTTATTGTATAGGATGCGCCAGCCGCACCAGTGACATTAAATGCTGCAGGCCCATAGGTAGAATTGACCATCGTAGCGCTTGTAGAGTGCGATCTAACACCAGTGTTCGCATTGATTGACACGACATCAATAGCCGATGCGCTCGGAATAATAATGCCAAACGCAAGATCACCTCCCGTTAATCCGGAAATATCCTTGGCGCAGGTAATCCCGGAAGCAATTGTCGCCTTGGCGTCAGACGAAGCAACATTGTCTACTGCCTGTGCTTCATTTCCAAAAGCAAGCATTGCTGCCATGGATGCGAGTGCTAAAATTTTCTTTTTCATGATGTTATTCGATTACTTATTAATAAAGATAATTGTTAAACGCAACATTAAAACACAATAATATTGTTCAAGGCACCTCCTTTTTTCCTGCGTTGAGAGTTGATTTCACGGTTCAGTTCAAATCACTGCTTGACAAAAAAGAGCCATTCTGCGAGCCCACTGTTCAGAATCATTTTTAATATTTTACTCCATTCAAGGCCGCCAATCAAGCCATTAATTATCATTTGATGATCACAAAAAGTCACAATTATTATCGTTAATAATTGGTTTTAATACGTGGGAACAGGGCAGTTACGACAATTTTTGTGAGGTTTGGTGAGCATTGATATTTCACAACTGAGAAGAGGGAGGTCGCCGATTCTGTCGTGATTTGCTGGCAGAATCGGCACTGGCGGGAATGCGGCGGAAAGTTACTCGACGATGATGTCGGCCAAAAAAACGTAGCCGATGCCATGGGCTGCCTGAACTGGAAATTCTGTGTTGTTGGCTATTATTTTACGGCGCAGACGGTTGACGAGAGACTGTAGTGAGTGGTTACCGAATTCGTCGTTAAAGTAGCCAAGTTTTTTTAGCAGTTCAGAACGGGTTACAACTGATCCATGATTTGAGGTGAGCATGGTCATGAAGAGAAGCTCTTTGTTGGTCAGCTTGAAGTCCACCCCTTCTGGAGACTGCATGCACCATGTACTCTTCTTGAGTCTCCATGTTTTCGAAAGTGGTAACTCAAGTTCGCCAGCAACCTGCGGAGGAATTGAGGGGAATTCAACAATGCGGCTGAAAAGCGTTTCGATGGCGGCTGAGAGCAAGCGAAAAGAAAACGGTTTGGTCAGGTAGATATCTGCGCCTGCCTTGTGACCAGTAAGCTGGTCATCAGTTGTGATGCGCCCGGACAATATGATGATGCGCATGTTTGTGTTCTTTCGAATATATTCGGCGAGCACAAGTCCGCTCTGATCGGGAAGTCCGATGTCGAGTATGGCTACCTCGAAGGGTTCTGTCAAAATATGTTTATAGCACTCACCTGCCGCACTTACCCCGGTGACTTCGTATCCCTGGATCGTCAGATATTTGACAAGAGCTTTGAGTGTAGGATTGTCGTCTTCAACAATAATCACCCGCTTGCCAAAAAGATTCTTATGAGGAGTATCTTGTGACAAAACAAATTTCTAACCAGGATCAGTAGTGTCCGGCTAAAATAAAACCAGTTGAGAAACCGGTTCTTTCACACCTTTTTCACCAAAATTTTTTATCAAAAATTAGAAGAATATAGCAAAGTTGTGAGCATAAAACTGATTTATTAACCCGCCGGAAAGGTAATTGGTAATGCATGGTGGCCGGGTAACAGTTCTTTTATTGCTGCCGCCACCTCTCTCAGTGTCACCGGCTTTTTCAGGAAT
>CAILXE010000458.1 GCA_903838095.1 uncultured Chlorobiaceae bacterium | reverse complement strand
TTCCGAATGCTGCGTCCCTTTTTCTTTATCAACTTATCATCTTGGATGCCTGGCTGTTCGCAGTAACAGCAGTAAATCTAGCGGGTTAAAGTCCCGTCCGGGGAGTTGTCCGTACGCCCTGGTAGTATGTGGAAGCGGCGTTGTGGTAACATGGGGTCGTGAGTTTCCAAACAGCAAGAAAGCAGGCCGTAACGCAAGTGAACCTATTCGTAGCCTCGTAAATCCAATTGGAGAAGCCGACCCTGTGGTCAGAAGGGGAAGGCCGTTGGATGGATTCTGGAATAACGGAAGTGGGATCCATCGACTCCCGGGGAAGCAGGGACGGCATGTTTTTGCAGATTTATTGCCCAGTGCTGGAGACCCGTTGTAGTGGTGGGGAGGCCATCAACCGTTGTGTATAAGGTAACGAAAGCACGACGGGCCGCAGCGGGAGTCGGAGGGGTTCATAGTACCGTTTGAGTTCGTGGGACAACATAACCCCGGACGAGGGAAGGGACCCTGCTTTGTTCATGCAACCAAAGAGCGGAGGATCAGGGGATTGCCATGTCGCTAACCACCCCGGACAGAATCAGGACGCTACAGAGGAAGCTGTATGCCAAGGCCAAGCAAGAACCGGCCTATCGTTTTTATGCACTCTACGACAAGATCGTTCAGGAAGACATGCTCGGTCATGCCTGGCGGCTTGTTCGTGCCAATGGAGGAAGTCCCGGCGTAGACGGGATGAGCTTTAAGGCAATAGAGGACGGAAAAGGGGTAGATGCGTTTCTGCGGGACTTAGCCTGTAGTTTGAAAGACAAGACCTACCGAGCCCAACCGGTGCGACGAGTCATGATCCCGAAAGCGGATGGCAGTCAGCGCCCGCTTGGAATCCCGACAATTCGTGACCGGGTAGCGCAGATGGCAGTGAAGCTCATCATCGAACCGATCTTTGAAGCTGATTTTTGTCCGCATTCATACGGATTTCGGCCCAAGAGATCGGCCCACGATGCCGTGGACGACATTGCCGACACGTTATGGGCAGGCTACACCCAAGTCATAGACGCTGATCTGTCGAAGTATTTTGACAGCATTCCGCATTCCAAACTGATGACCGTGGTGGCCGAGCGCATTGTTGATGGGGGAATATTGCATCTCATCAAGCAATGGCTCAAAGCCCCGGTGATTGGTGAAGATGAAAATGGAGTGAAGAAGACTGTCGGTGGCGGCAAAGGCAATCGCAAGGGGACACCGCAGGGCGGTGTGATTTCCCCATTGCTGGCCAACTGCTATCTGCATATCCTTGATCGGGTTTGGCAAAACCGGCACTTGAAAGAAAATCTGCATGCCCATTTGGTGCGTTATGCGGATGATTTTGTTGTGTTGTGTCGAAAGGGTGTAGAGGAACCGCTGAGAGTGGTGCGTGATGTGCTGGAACGGCTGGATTTGCGTCTCAATGAGACCAAGACCCATGTCGTAAATGCCACCCAAGCGGGCTTCAACTTCCTGGGTTTTACGATTCAAATGAGTCAGGGTGTGAAAACTGGAAAATCGTATATAAGTGTCCGACCTGCCGATAAATCTTTTGCGAAGATCAAGGCAAGATTGAAGGAACTGACAGGCCGGAACTTAACCCCTATCCCCTTGGAAGACGTTGTGAAAAACGTGAATCGCAGCCTGAGAGGCTGGGTAAACTACTTTCACTATCGAAACTCAAGCCGGGTAATGAACAAGGTCAAGACTTATACGGAAGAACGGTTACGCATCCATCTGATGAAGCGTCACAAGGTGAAGGACAGGGGAACCGGCTTCCGTCGATTTCCGGGTCGTGATCTCTATGATCGATATGGGCTATACAAAGTTCCTACAGCCGCAGGCTGGCGCACAGCGCATGCCTTGGCATGAAGAACATCGGAAAGCCGGATGCGGGAAAACTGCATGTCCGGTTTGATGAGGGGAGGCTGATAAACGATAAGGTGGTTGACACGTAGTAGTCGCGTGCGACGATGCGTCAATAAAAGTCCTAACCAATGATCGGGAAATCAGCTTCCTACTCTACCCGCTTTCCATGGATGAGTCTGGTTATAGGTGCATTTGCCGGAGATCACGAACCCCCTGTTGCCGTAACAAACTCCGCGGCAGGCAGGAACCGCCAGCTTGCGCCACCCAACAGCTCCAGAATTTTATCGTGGTAGTTGATCAGGCTTGGCCGATGCCCGACACTCACGAACGTCGTGCCTGTTTCCTGGAGTTGACGGTAAAGCCGTGCTTCATTAGGCACATCAAGGGCGCTGGTTGCCTCGTCAAGCACCGCGTACCGGGGTCTGGACAGTAAAAGTCGGGCAAAGGCCAAGCGTTGCTGTTCCCCAAGGGACAGCAGGGTACCCCAATCCATCACCTCATCAAATCCGCCGAATCTCTCCGGCAGATTTGTCAGATTAACATTTTCAAGCACAACCCGCAGC
>CAILXE010000457.1 GCA_903838095.1 uncultured Chlorobiaceae bacterium | reverse complement strand
TCTGAACAGAGGATGTTCATGCTTCCAAAGTTTTCGATGGAAGAGAGCCGCTTCACAATAACCTGCTGCTTCGCCATGTTGCGGGCTCCGGAGGCGAGGTTGACGCTGATAATGGCAGGCAGCAACTGTGGCGTAAGACCGACGGCCAGCGCCATGGAGAAGAGGAAAGAGTCCAGAACAGGTTTATGCAGCAGCACATTGACGCCAAAAATGATGACTACCAGCACCATGGTGATCTCCATCAGCATATAGCCAAACCGGCGCACCCCACGTTCAAAATCGGTTTCAGGCGACTTCAAGCGAAGCGAGTCGGAAATTTTTCCGAATTCACTCTGCTTTGCCGTCCCCATAATCAAGGCTTTTGCTGTTCCACTGATGACATGGGCGCCCATATAAAGGGTGTTGCTCCTTTTGGCCAACGGTGTGTCGGCGGGGAGAACTCCGCTGTTTTTCTCAACAGGATAGGTTTCGCCCGTAAAGGCAGCTTCGTCCACAAACAGCTCTTTTGATTCAAGGAGAAGAGAGTCGCCGGGAATCATATCTCCGGCAGAGAGCAGCACGACATCGCCCGGCACCACCTCTTCGACGTGAATCTCTTTCTCCTGCCCGTCACGAAGCACCTGGCATTTGATCTGCACCATTTTCATCAATTGATCAACCGCGCTGGCTGCTCCTTTCTCCTGCCACCAACCCAGCAAGCCACTCACCAGAACAATAAGCAGAATAATGGATGCGTCAGTTTTGTCATGCAGGGCAAACGAAAGTGCGGCGGCAAAGATCAGCAACAACGTCACCGGGCTCTTGAATTGCAACAGAAAGAGCATGAGAGCAGACGTTCTGGAGCCTCCTTTCAGGGAGTTTGGGCCGTATTGCTTCAATCGTTCCTGGGCAGTTTTTTCCGACAAACCCTTCTTGTTACTCTCAAGGTTCAGGAGCGCATCTTCAGGCTTGAGTGTCCAGAAACTCACGTCCGTTGTCCGCAGCCTCTCACTTTTTTTTATAACTTTTTGCATATCCTTTCTGACCGTTCGTTTTATTGCTGCTTCATTGAGCATATACAGAAACGCTGCTACTTGCAACAAGATTATCGTAATTTTATCCCGTAATGATGATTGCGGAATGCTGAAAAAACTTTTGCCATCCATGAAATGAACTGTGCTTTTTGTAGTTTGACTCGTCGTAAAGCTTACTGCGTCCGCAGATGAAGTTCAAGTCTTCGTAATTTACATCACGCACCACAAATACAGGAGGTACACATGTTCAAGAAAGCAGTTTTTCCCGGAAAATATATTCAGGGCGTTGGAGCTGTCCGCGAGCTGCCAGCATTGATAAATTTGCTTGGCCAACAGGGTTTGATTCTGGCTTCGCCCTCTGTTCATAACAGGGTCCTTCCCGGATGTGGTGTTGACTGGAGTGCCTCCTCAATTCCGGTTGAACTCTTCCGGGGGGAGTGTTGTCAGGAGGAGTTAGCCCGTCTCTGTGACACGGTTTCGCAAAAAAAGGTGGACGTGCTTGTCGGAATGGGGGGAGGAAAAACCATTGATACGGCGAAAATTGTTGCCGACCGGGCCGGGATTCCGGTGATCATCATTCCCACGATTGCTTCGAGCGATGCTCCATGCAGCGGGTGTGCCGTGGTGTACTCGAATGAGGGGATTTTCGAATCTGTGAGCTACCAAAAAACAAACCCGGCGGTGGTGCTTGTGGATGTTGCCATTATTGCTGCAGCGCCGACACGTTTTCTTGTGGCCGGGATGGGAGATGCTCTCTCCACATGGTTTGAGGCACGCTCATGCGAGCGCACCCATTCGCCCAATGAGTGCGGCGGGTATGGCACCATGGTGGGACTCGGCATTGCCAAGCTCTGCTATGAAACACTCCTGACCTATGGCGTTGCCGCTAAAGTTGCCAGTGAGAGGCATCTGGTGACACCTGCACTGGAGCGCATTATTGAGGCAAATATCCTCTTGAGCGGTATCGGTTTTGAGAGCGCCGGACTGGCGGCGGCCCATGCGATCCATAACGGCCTTACCGCATTGGAGGAGACTCATTCATTCTATCATGGAGAAAAGGTTGCCTTTGGCGTTCTGGCGGGCCTCCAGCTTACGGATACCCCGCCTGACGAATCAGCAATAGTTTTTTCTTTTTGTGAAGATGTGGGCTTGCCGACAACGCTTGCTGATATTGGGCTTGGAAACGCCGACCGGCAAAAACTGATGCTTGCGGCTGAAAAAGCCTGTGCACCTGATCAGTCTATCCATCACGAAGCGGTTGCCGTAACGCCAGAAAAAGTGCTCGATGCCATGCTTGCTGCGGATGCCCTGGGGCATTCCTCTTACCAGAACGCCAGAGATTCTTTCCGTCGTTCGGTGGACTCCAGTTGCTGCTGAGGGATCAAATGTGGTTGGTGAGAGGTGAAAATTTGTGTAGAATAATAGGTGTGCTCAATGCAAGAAATAGCACTTTACTTGATGACATTGCCCGACACTCAATCTTCGGAGATTTTGAGGGAAACAATTGAACAGGAATGATGAATAATGATACAGAAGATGCAAACCGTCACGCTTCATGATGCGGAAACCCAACTGGCTCAACTTGTTGAACAGGCAGCTCGTGGTGAAGCTTTTATTATCAGCAAGGCAGGATGCCCGATGGTTAAGGTGATACCATTTGATACCACAACCGTTAATGTTCAGCGACTTGGTTTTATGGAAGGCGAGATTTCTGTTCCTGAAGATTTTGACCGGATGGGCAGTAGTGAGATTGCCAAATTATTTAATGGAAGTGTGTCATGAATCTCCTGCTTGATACTCATATTCTGCTTTGGGCAGCCGGGCAACCTGACCGTCTGTCGGAGAAATGCAGGGACTTGCTCTTAAACCCGTCACATGATCTGATTTTCAGCGCAGCAAGCTTATGGGAAATCACTATAAAATCCAGCTTGGGGCGTTCTGACTTTCATGTTGATTCTGCCCTTTTGAGGCAAATGCTTTTGCTCTATGGTTTTCGAGAACTGTCGGTCAACGGCGAGCATGCAATAGCAGTGAGTATGCTTCCCTCATTGCACAAGGATCCTTTCGACAGAATTCTCATTACTCAAGCTCGTGCAGAGGGGATGTTGTTGATCACTTCAGATTCCTTAGTAGCAGCTTATGGGTATGGGATCTGGTTGGTTGACTGATTGCTTATTGGCGATGGTTATATTTGTCAAGCAAGCAATAGTTGTTGGTTTGAAATAATAACCATGATTATTGAACTCATACCCTGATGCTCAAAAAAATCTGTACAAGAATCACTGACCTAAGCAAGACTTCGCGTTCTACCTGGATAGAGGAGTGCACTCATCCTGATGTGATCAAAACGCAGCATGAAAGCTATTCAAAAACGATCAATAAAACCATGCTTTCGCTGCTTGGCGTTGGCTTGTACAGCCTGCTGGCGGTGTTTGGCGCATCCGACAAGTCGCTGATTGCCCCCAACAGCTCCATTCAGACACCACTGGTTGGCACTTCAATCTCTTTTCAGGGTTTTCTTGTTGTCTCGCCCTTTCTCCTGATTATTCTGACCGTCTATCTTCACATTTTGTTTGGCTACTGGCTGCAGCTCGAAAAAAAACGCAAGGATATGAACGAGCAGTCGCTTAAAAACGGTGAGCCAACCATTGAGAGTGTTCCAGCCATTTTCAGTTTTAGTGACCTTCTGCCCCGCTTTGTCACCAACTTTATCTTTTACTGGTTTGTCCCGCTGGTATTGTGCTTCTTGGCATATAAAGCGTTTGCCCTCAAAGAGTTGATTTGTTGGATGTTTTATGTCGCCTCTTTCGTGACACTTGGTCTTCTTTTTTTGCAGATTAATCGTTGTCCTGAAAACCCTCAAAAGAAGCTGCGGCGGTGGAACATTCCACGCTGGATAATTCTCGTTCTGCTCGTTGCGGTTATGGGTTATTTCCCCTCTGTTGCCGACTCATTCCGCAGGCCATTGAATCTCCAGCGGGAAGATCTTCATGAAGCGCCGCTGCAAGGGTTGGATCTGTCAGATGCGGATATGAGTAATGCTAATCTTCAGGAAGCGGATCTCAGAAACGCTAACCTTCAAGGAACAAAACTTAGCAACACCAAACTTCTGAGAGCTAACTTGGGCAATGTCTCTTTTAAGAAGGCTGATCTTTATCATGCCAATTTAAGAGAGGTAAAACAGCTTGATTGTACTCGTATCAAGGATGCTCTCAATTGGGAGCGGGCATTTTATAGCAGTGAGTTATTTTCGACTCTAAACCTTTCACCAACTCACAATGATGATATCGAAAAAATAGGTCTTGACTACGGTGGCGGAAAAATTGCCTGGATTAATAATACCGGTCAGCACGGACTGATTGCCGCAAATGCTGATTGTCCAGGTTATTATACTTTTGAAGAGGCAAAAACAGCATGTCGGAATTTAAAGATAAATGGTTATAGCGACTGGCGATTACCGACAAAAGATGAATTAGAGAAGCTTTATTACGCCAAAAGTGCTGTTGGCGGTTTTTCCGGCGACAACTACTGGAGTTCTACGGAGAGCGATGCTAATTACGCATGGGGCCAGTTTTTCGGCAATGGCGGCCAGAACTACTACAGCAAGTACTACAGATGGTGTGTTCGGGCTGTGCGGGCTTTTTAACCATTTATCTATGAAACAATTAAGGGG
>CAILXE010000456.1 GCA_903838095.1 uncultured Chlorobiaceae bacterium | reverse complement strand
GTGATTGGCCGTTTTTCAGAACCAGAGATTCTAGCTTTATATCATGATTATCAGATTAGAAAAGGCATGTAATGGATGAAAATCAGTGTCAATCTACTCTTATATGCGACAAGCGTCACCAAGGAACATACCTCGCTTTTGAAGGCCATGAAGAGGCGGGGGCGGATGGAGTCGAGATTCCCATAATGGAGGGGAAGGTCTCTGATTATGTGGTGCTGGGGAAGATCCTCGATGATCTTGGTCTTGAGCGGACATCCTCTATGGCGTTTGTGACGCCTGATCAAAATCCAGTGAGCGACTGTCCTAAGCAACGCCAGAGTGCTGTTGACCATCTGAACTGGCTTATCGATTGCGCGCAGGCTATGGGCTCGACCGTGATCTGCGGACCGATGTTTCAGACGATCGGGCAATTCACGGGAAATGGCCCCACGGAGACTGAACTTGCGCTTGCGGCAGAGGCTCTCCTTCAGGTTGCAGACAAGGCGCAGTCAGCAGGTGCCATCCTCGCGTTGGAGCCGCTCAATCGCTTTGAGTGTTATCTGCTGAACACCCTCAAAGACGGGGCAGCGTTTACACGCCGGGTGAATCATCCATCGGTCGGCGTATTGTTCGATACCTTCCATGCGAATATCGAAGAGAAGGACATGGTTAAAGCGATCCGTGAACAAGGCAGGGGTGTCATACGCCACGTGCATTGCAGTGCCAATGACAGGGGTATCCCGGGAGAAGATCACATTCCTTGGCAGGGCGTCTTTAGCGCCTTGAATGAGATCGGCTACGATGGTTGGTTTGTGCTGGAGGCTTTTGGCCGTTCCCTGCCTGGACTTGCTGCAGCCACGAAAATTTGGCGCGATTTATTTATTGACCCGCTTGACGTGGCTCGCAGAGGTGTGCCGTTTATGAGAAAAATGATGGCTAAGCAATAGGTATAGCTTTTGGGTGTGATTGCGAGTTATCTGTCGCTTGGCAGATTCAACTCATGTCGTAATCGGACCGCGACTTCTTCGGCTTCACGCAAGGTTGGAACTTGAGTGGCGAGGGTGATACGGCTGAATAGGTAGCGCCAGGGGGCTTTAGTGAAACGTGATGCGGTGTTTCGTTCAATCACAATATCGTACCAAGTCTTGCCACCGTTGGATGTTACGTCGCCCGCATTCACACCTGTGACGCTCGCGCACGCACAGCTTCGTGTCCACGGAACACCTAGCAGGCGTGTGTGTTGGTAAATTTTTCCGTTAAAGATCCACGTACGGCGTGACACAAGGCCGTGTAAGGCGATGAACAGCATCAACAGTCCGAATAGTCCCAAAACTATAACCATAAAGCAGGTGCCGAGTGTCATTGCCAGCGGAAGTAGCCGAAAGAGGTTATACCACCCCTCGGCTGGCTTCAGGACTTCTTTCACCAGACTTGGAAGTGCGTTGCAAGGGATGATCACCGCGAACGCTATCATCACTATTCCAAAGATTCCCGGAACTACGGCAAGGCTGACCTTTATTCCCCGAGCATCGCAGAGGTATGTTGTCATGCCGTTTGTATTTTCGATGCGCACGCGTCGCTGTTCGCCACTGTCGTGTAGAAGTGCGTTGAGACTTTGTTCAGAGGTTTTTTTATCGGTGATCGTCGGATCGCTTTCATTCGTTTTGAAAACAGGTACGCGATATGTCAGATCTAGATCTGGACCTTCTAACTTTGCAAAAACCCGCAGTTTCCATTGGGTATTAATGCGTGTTTTTCCTTGCTGGCGTGCGTCGGTTTCGTCAGGAAG
>CAILXE010000455.1 GCA_903838095.1 uncultured Chlorobiaceae bacterium | reverse complement strand
TATCATCAGTGACTATTGCTGGACGTGCCATATTCTGTATGCTTCTTGTTTGCCAAAATACGGACAAAATCAATTCATACAGAATTATACATTATGATTATCTTGATTGCAAATTGGAATGAGTACAAGCAGAAGGTGAAGTTTATTGATATGGGTGAGCTTATTCTGGGTTGAAAAGAGCTTTAGTTCCTATTTATTGAATCGAAGCGGAAGAATCTATTACAAAGTAATTACGTATAATATTTTATAAGAATAAATTACTGAGGAGGTTATTGAATCAATGTCAGGCTCAACATTTCAAACAAATCCGTATAGGCTGTGCAAGCTATTAGAAGATTGTCATACTGGTACTATTCAATTACCTGATTTTCAGCGTAGTTGGGTTTGGGATGAGGGGCGAATAAAAAGTGTGATTGCATCTGTTTCCAGAGCTTTTCCTATTGGTGCGCTAATGACCCTAAAAAAGGGCGGTGAGGTTAATTTTAAACCTCGCGTAGTAGAAGGAGTACCAGATTTAGCAAAACAAAATATTCCTGATTTTCTTTTGCTGGATGGTCAGCAACGAATGACATCATTATATCAGGTTACATTGAGAGGCCAAGTCGTCGAAACAGTGACCCCAAAGAATAAAAAGGTTAAGCGTTGGTTTTATATTGATATACGAAAGTCAATGGACCCCTCTATAGATCGTGAAGAGTCAATTATAACTGTACCAGAAAACCGCATTTTACGGGAGGATTTTGGACGTAAGGAGTTGTTAGATCTTTCATCCCCCCAAAAAGAATATGCGAGTCTGATGTATCCAGTTTCTCAAGTCTTTTATTGGGATGACTGGCAGGATGGATTTCAGGAATATTGGAGTGGAGATGACAACAAGGGCATTCGTGATGAATTTAAAGCTTTTAAGCATAATGTGTTGGATAACTTCAAGCTGTATCAAGTTCCCGTGATTGCTCTTGATAGTTCGACATCTAAAGAAGCTGTGTGTGTTGTTTTTGAAAAAGTTAATACTGGCGGTAAGCCACTCGATGCATTTGAGCTTGTAACTGCTATGTACGCGGCATCAGGTCATGAATTGCGAAAAGACTGGTACGGTGATGAGTGTGTAAAAGGGCGCCATAAGCGGTTTTTAGAAACTTTACGCCCTCCCGGTCTTGATACTGGGATCATAGCCAAGGTTTCCAACACTGATTTTCTTCAGGCGATTTCACTTTTTTATACTCGAGAATTAAGGCGTGAAGCAGAGGCTTCTGGTAAGAAGGGAAAAGAATTAGTAGCGGTTACAGGAACACGTCAAGCGCTTTTGAATTTGCCACTTGAAGCATATAAGCGATATGAGAAAACTGTTGAACAAGGATTTATGAAGGCAGCAAAGTTTCTTCACATGCTTCATATTTACCGAGTTTTTGATCTTCCATATCAGTCACAAATTATCCCTTTGGCCTCTATCCTTGCTGATATAGGTGATGCTTGGGAGCATGATGCTAATCGCGCCAAGTTGGTCAAGTGGTACTGGAATGGTGTATTTGGAGAACTCTACGGATCAGCGGTGGATACACGTATTGCACGTGATTTCATGGAGGTACCTATTTGGCTGAAGGGGGGACCTGAACCTTCAACAGTAAGTGAGACAATGTTTCGCGCTGATCGGTTGAAGACTATGCGCGTGCGTTTATCGGCGGCATATAAGGGTATCAATGCGCTCCTAATGAAGGAAGGTGCGAAGGATTTTCGTTCAGGCCAAAAATTTGATCATATAGTTTTCTTTGGCGAAAATGTAGATGTTCATCATATCTTTCCTCAAGATTGGTGTAAAAAAAATAACATTAAGCCTGCTGTTTATGATTCTATAATTAACAAAACTCCGCTTTCATATCGAACGAATCGGATTATTGGTGGTTCAGCGCCATCAGAATATCTTGATAAATTGTTGCAAGGCAGTGAGACAATTCCGCCAATTGATCCAGAAAGACTCAATACCTACCTTAGGTCTCATCTGATTGATCCGATTCTTCTTCGAAACAACAATTTTGAGGAATTTATGGCAGATCGACAGAAACAATTATTAGTATTGATTGAGCAGGCCACGGGAAAAGTGGACTACTCTATTGACCTTTCAGAAGAAGGTGAGGATATTGACGCAGATGAGTTTATCGTCGAAGCGGAATTGGCAATCTCAGAGGAATAGCATATTTTTATAAAGTTAAAGATACCAGCCAGTAGCTCTTTAGGTTTTATATAACGTTCTGAATAATTCGGGTGGGGAGGGACAATCGTTTCTTTTACCTATCCCTATTCACGCCAGGAACTGTCATCATGAACTATGAGAACCGGATTGTTTGCTTTTTGGATATTCTTGCATTCAAAAAGCAGATTTTGAGCTCTGTGGATAAGGATGGTACTGACTCCACAAAAATGATTGCTGATATTGTAAATATGCTGAGTGGGATAAGGGATATTCTTGACATAGACAAAGCAGAGGAACGCCCTGGTACTGAGATTACCCAATTTTCAGATTCTGTAGTTATTTCTTTTCCTGAAAACACCGAAAGTGGAGTTTTTTACGTTTTGCTCTACATTATGTGGGTTCAGATATATTTAGTACATCAGGGTTTTCTTTGCCGAGGCGGAATTGCTCACGGAAAGCTCATTCACACATCAAAGCTTCTGTTTGGCCCGGCATTTCTTGACGCGTATGATTTGGAGCTAAACGTAGCTGTTTATCCACGAGTTATTCTTGCAAAGTCCATTATCGAAGCAGGAGTTAAGGCTCACGCCAGTTATAATTTACCAAAACACGAAGAAAAGAGTATTATGAGCTTGCTGGAGCAGGACTGTGATGGCATGTACTATATCAACTACATTACAGGAGCGCAATCAGAACTTGATGACCCTGAGCTGGACTACCCAAACTATTTATTCCAATTACAGCAGATAATCGCCGATAATATTGGTATAGAGTCACCTTCTATAGTACAAAAGTATAGTTGGTTAAAAGAAAAACTTGATCCTCATCTGATCGAACTAAAAAAAGTTGCCGCGATGAGATTTCCCGATCGAGATATTCTCTATAACGCATACCAAAGTTTATAATATGAACAACAATAGTCATGCAAAGAGATCAAGCACTTAATATTCTGAGCACTCATAAAACTGAGCTTGAGCAACGCTATTGCTTGAAAAAAGTTGGTATCTTCGGCTCTGTTGCCAGAAATTCGGCCAAGGATGACAGCGATATTGATATTGTTGTTGAGATGGAACCGAATATCCTGCTCAAGGTACAGCTTAAAGAAGAGCTGGAACAATTGCTGGGCAGCAAAGTTGACTTGATCAGGTATTGGAAAAGAATGAACCCTTACCTCAAGGCTCGCATTGACAGGGAGGCACGCTATGTATGATAAAGCCTTTCTGCTGGAAAAACTTTTGCAAATTAATACTTCCATAGAGAAAATTAACCGCCGGTTTGCTCTAATCAAAACGGCTGATGATTTTTTGGACAGTGATCAGGGAATGGATATGCTTGATGCGATAGCCATGATGCTCATCGCTATTGGGGAGAACTTCAAAACAATTGACAAGGAAACGAAGGGTACACTTTTCGCTTCATATCCTCATATAAACTGGTCAGGAGTAAAAGGGCTACGGGATATTCTCTCACATCAATATTTTAACATTGATGCTGAGGAGATTTTTGGAATCTGCGAAGAGCATCTTGGTAGTCTGCATGATGCCGTTAAGCAAATGATAGTATCTCTTACGCCGTAATCCTTCTCTACGCCCCAAACTGCCGCAACATCCGCAAATCATTCTCAAACAGCAGCCTGATATCATCAATCTTGTACCTCAGCAGCACCGTGCGGTCAACGCCCATACCAAAGGCGTAGCCTGACCACTCTTCGGGGTCTATGCCGCAGTTGCGCATGACGTTGGG
>CAILXE010000454.1 GCA_903838095.1 uncultured Chlorobiaceae bacterium | reverse complement strand
AGTCGTATAAATCAAAAAAGAATAGTCCGAAAAGCAAATAAGAAGCAGCCTTAGTTGAATAGAGATTTTTACATTGAAGTAAACAGCCAGCAAAGAAATCACGATGGTGAGAGGATTTGCGGTGATGTATTCCTGAACAGGTATATTAAGGAAGAAAATAGAGTTATTGCCGTGTTATCTGACGGCATGGGCCATGGCGTTAAAGCCAATATCCTTGCAACACTTACTGCAACAATGGCCCTTAATTTCACCAGAGAACATAAAGAGGTTGATCGCATTGCAGACTCAGTATCAAAGTAGGCAGGATTCCATCCAGCATCTAGAGCAGACTCGTGTGCTCATGCGAGACCAGATTACTGAGAAAAGGCAGGATCTGGAGAACAAAAAATATAACTCTGATCAAATGATATTAAATGGTCAACCATCACAGGTTGGAAGAGGTGCTGAGACACTCGATCAACTTCAGGCTGAGCTTCAAGCCCTACAAGAAAGGTACACAGACCAGCATCCGAGAATTAAGAGTCTTAAAAAGAAAATTTCCAGTTTCAATAAGACCGCTCTGCATAAAACAGAGAATGAGGCCTCCACAGAAAAGGGTCTACAGAGAACGAATGTACAGTTTGAGCTTCAGAAACAGATGAATGAAGTCAGTCTGAATATTGAAAAGATGAATAAGGAAAGAGAAGAAATCAAGGTCCTTATAAAACAATACGAGCAATGGATTGCTGCAGCGCCAGTAAGAGAGGCTGAATGGTCTGCATTGACAAGGGAGTACGGTGAGTTAAAGCACCGTTACGATTTTCTTGTTGGCCAGAACCTGCAGGCAGATTCAGCCCTGAACCTTGAGCGAAAGCAGAAAGGAAGTCAGTTTAAAATCGAAGATCCTGCTCGGATGCCAGAGAAACCGATTAAACCTGATTTTTTGAAAATTATGGGAATTGCCCTACTGGTCGGTTGCGGCCTTGGGGCAGGTTTAGTGTTTGGGCTCGAATTACTTGATACCTCTTTCAGGGATCCAGCCAAACTCGAAGAGACTTTTAACTTGGAAGTCATCTGTTCAGTCCCGCACTTACCATTGAAAAGAGAAATTGCCAGGCAGCGTATATGGACCACACTGGGGACGGCTTTTTTTCTTGCCTGTGGAGTAGCAATTGTTCTCGCAATCGTTTTTTTCTGGAAACATGGACGAATCATCTTTTGATAGCAATCAAATAATTAATTAATATAAATAAGTTAGATAGTTAAGAATGTATCGTAAATTTTACGGATTAAACAAAAGACCGTTTGAGCTTGCCCCAGTTGGGGATTTAATCTATCTGAGCGAGGCACATCGGGAAGCTATTGCAACATTGCGCTACGGCGTTATCGCAGATAAAGGCTTTCTCTTGCTTACCGGTGGGGTTGGAGCCGGCAAGACAACAATACTCAACAGCTTACTGAGTATGCTGAAACACAAGGTGCGGCTCTGTGTTCTTAATAATCCGACCCTGAGCCGACACGAATTTCTCCATTATTTAGGGGGGAAATTGGGTGTCAGCTATAAAGGCAATAAAGGCGAATTCATCCTGCAGTTTTCAAATCTCCTGGATAATTGCGAGAGGATGGGAGAAAAAGTTCTGTTAATCATCGACGAGGCCCAGGTTTTTCCGATAGAATT
>CAILXE010000453.1 GCA_903838095.1 uncultured Chlorobiaceae bacterium | reverse complement strand
CCAGGGGGCAGGTACCATCTTTTTATAGAGATAGGAATCAAAGGTGATCCGTTGCACATCATCATCGGCGCATATCGCCACAAAACTCTCCCTCAGGCGGTCATTCCTGTAGTAGACAGCCTGCAGCACTTCAAGGCCGAAAAAGATCGGTGCATAGAGTTTGCGAAACTCCTTTTCATAGTTTTTCAGAGGTGCGCCTTGCTTCAGGTTTTCAATCATGGCAAGCGCTCCAAGCTTGCCGGAACGCATGGCGAAAAAGATCCCCTCTCCGTTTGCCGGAGTTACCAGTCCGGCCGCGTCTCCGACCAGAATAACCTTCTCCTGGGTAAATGATTTACGTGGTTTCATCGGAATTTTTGCAGCCTCGTCAAGATAGGGTGTATCAGTAATCCCTATTTTTTCAATAAATCGCTTTTGCAGCGCCTTGATATTATGGCGGTTATCCTCCGTGCCGGTGCCGATGGCCAGGTGGTCAGCTTTGGGAAATATCCAGCCGTAAAAATCGGGAGAGACCTCTCCGTCAAACCATATTTCGACAATATCGCTGAACTTCTGGATGGCAGGAGTGTATTTGAAGCGCTGCTGCATCGCAATCACTTTCAGCTCGTTGGGCGGGAAGTGAAGCTCATCGGCGGTTTTTGAGTTGGCGCCGTCAGCCCCGATAATTCTGCTTGCCCGCAGAGGCGGCACCTTGTCGTTGAGCGTGTTGATGACAAATCCTTCGCCGGAGTGTGAGATGGATTTCACCAGCCCTTCTACCACAACGGCCCCTGCGTTTTCGGCCTCGACACGCAGATAGCGGTCAAATTTTTCGCGGCGAACCATGCCGACGTAGCCGTTGGGCATGTTCATGTCGATGACTCGCCCTTTTGGTGATCTTGCTTTCATCCGGGAGAGCTTCTTCTCAACCAGCTCTGCGGGAATATTGAACTCTTCAATCAGTCCAAGGGGAATGGCCCCGCCGCAAGGTTTGACATTGTCAAAGTTGCGTTCAATGAGTACGGTGGAGAGTCCGGCTTTTGCCAGTATGGCAGCGGCAACTGCTCCCGAGGGGCCTCCCCCTATGACGGCGACATCGTAACGCATGGCTTACAGTCCGATAAGTTTCGTGGTGATAAATTCTCGAACCCTTGATATGTCGATTCGTTCCTGGGTGGCGGTGTCGCGATAGCGCACGGTTGCCGTGTTCTCCTCAAGTGACTGGTGGTCAATGGTGATACAGAATGGCGTGCCGATCTCATCCTGCCGGCGGTAGCGTTTGCCGATTGAGCCTGCGTCGTCGTACTGGACAAGAAAATCTGTTGCCAGATCATTGCACAAGGCGGAGGCTTTTTCTCCCATGCCGCCTTTTTTCATCAGCGGCAGTACCGCAGCTTTTACCGGAGCCACCCTGGGCGCCAGTTTGAGTACAACGCGCTCGTCGCCGTCAACAGTGTCTTCGGTATAGGCATCGGCAAGCAGCGCAAGGAAGAGGCGGTCGCATCCGGCTGAGGTCTCCACCACATAAGGGATATAGCGCTCATTGGTGAGCTGGTCGATATACTCCATATTTTTGCCGGAGTACTCCTGATGCTGTTTCAGATCAAAATCGGTTCGGGAGTGAATGCCCTCAATCTCCTCAATGCCGAATGGAAACTCGAATTTAATGTCGTAGGCCAGATCAGCGTAATGGGCAAGTTTGTCGTGCTTGTACCAGTGCAGCTTCTCCTTGCTGATGCCAAGAGCGCTGGTGTACCATGCAAACCGCTCTTCTCTCCAGGCTTCGAATGCCTCAGCCTGTGTGCCGGGCTTGACGAAGTACTGCATCTCCATCTGTTCAAATTCAACCATCCGGAAGATGAAGTTTCCCTTGACAATTTCGTTGCGGAAGGCCTTGCCGATCTGCGCAATACCAAACGGCACCTTCATGCGTGAGGATTCACGGACGTTGTGGAAGTTCACAAAAATTCCCTGCGCGGTTTCTGGCCGCAAGTATACGATGCTGGATTTATCGGCAAGTGCGCCCATGTTGCACTGGAACATCAGATTGAACTGGCGAACCTCCGTCCAGTCTCCCGAGCCGGTGTCTGCCGCCTTGATGCCTTCGGCGAGAATGAGGTCATACAGCGCACGGTTCAGATCTTCCGCGCCGGCAGCCGCCTCGTAGGCAGCCTGTACCCGCTGGAGTTCAGCCTCTTTTCCGTCACGGCGCAGCTTTTCAATATGATTCTCAATCAGATGGTCAGCACGATAGCGCCGTTTGGTTGTCTTGTCGTCAATCATCGGGTCATTGAAGCTTGCCACATGGCCTGAAGCCTCCCATACCCGGGGATTCATCATGATGGATGCGTCAAGTCCCACAATATTCTGGTGGCGACGGGTCATGGAGTTCCACCAGAGCTCCTTGATATTCCTCTTCATCTCGCTCCCCAGCGGCCCATAGTCGAAGCAGGAGGAGAGCCCTTCATAGATCT
>CAILXE010000452.1 GCA_903838095.1 uncultured Chlorobiaceae bacterium | reverse complement strand
TTTCTGTCAACTGTTATAACTTCACAGGCATTAAAAGCTTTCATGAACCACGACCCAGCCTGAAACAGTCGCACTTCCTGCCGGTTGAGGCGGCAACAATTATTTTTATGGGAACTCAACGAATTTTAAGCGGGATGCGCCCTACGGGCAAACTTCATCTCGGGCACTATTCCGGCGCGCTTGAAAGCTGGGTTGAACAGCAGAATCTGCTTGGCCCCACAGGTTCAAGTGCTTATGAGACATGTTTTCTCATTGCCGACTATCACAACCTGACAACCTCGCTCCAAACGGAAGAAATTTACAATCATACTCTCGATATGCTGGTTGACTGGCTTGCCGCAGGTGTTGATCCTGAAAAAAGTCCAGTTTTCCGACAGTCGCAAGTGAAAGAACATGCGGAGCTTTTCCTTATTTTTTCAATGCTGATCACTTCGGCGCGTCTTGAAAGAAACCCGACGCTGAAGGAGCAGGTGCGGGATCTGAACATGGAATCGCTGACATACGGCCATCTTGGTTACCCTGTCTTGCAGTCTGCCGACATTCTGCTCTATAAAGCCAATGTCGTTCCGGTTGGGGAGGATCAAATTCCTCATGTAGAAATTACCAGGGAAATTGCGCGCAAATTCAACAATCAGTATCCTCACCCGTCACACGGTGATGTCTTTGCTGAGCCTGCCCCGAAAATCACCAAATTCTCGCGCCTTGTTGGACTTGACGGAAAAGCAAAAATGTCAAAGTCTCTCGGAAATACCATTTTGCTTTCTGACGAGCCTGATGAGGTACTGAAAAAAATGCGTACAGCGGTAACAGATACCCTGAAAATCAGAAAAAACGATCCCGGTCACCCTGAGGTCTGTACGGTCTTCAGTTATCATTCAAAATTTTCTTCACCAGAACAGATTTGCAGTATTGAAGCTGATTGTCGAGCCGGGATTCTGGGCTGTGTTGACTGTAAAAAAGCCTGTGCCGCAAATATTGCAATGGAACTTGCTCCGCTGCTTGAGAGGCGCCGGTATTATGAAGCCCATATTGACCTTGTGAAAAATATTCTTTTTGAAGGCGAGAAAAAGGCAAGGATCATTGCCGGTAAAACGATGGAAGAGGTCCGGGCCGCCATGAAGCTTGGTGAAATTTCCGGCGATAACCTGCATGAACCAGTCTAATGCTGAATATTGAACGACATGCGTTTATCTTCGATATGGATGGCGTGCTGACTGATAATATGCGCTTTCATGCTGACGCCTGGGTTGATTTATTCAGGGATTTCGGACTTCAGGGGCTTGACGCTGAACGGTATCTGGTCGAAACTGCCGGCATGAAAGGGCTTGACGTGCTTCGATACTTTCTTGATCCGAATATCAGTGAGGCTGAAGCCGGGCGTCTCACGGAACTCAAGGACTTTCTTTACCGGGTCAGGTCGCGCGACCTTATGAAGCCATTGCCTGGTCTCGCAAAATTTCTTGATCAGGCTGAATCGCAGTGTATCCGGCTTGGGGTCGGCACTGGATCAGGATCGAAAAATATCAACTATACTCTTGGAATGCTGGACTTGGCTCAAAAATTCCAGGCTGTTGTTGATCCATCACAGGTCCGCTCAGGCAAACCTCATCCCGATATCTTTTTACGCGTCGCGGAACTTCTTGAGGTGCCGCCTTCGGCCTGTATTGTGTTTGAAGATGCCCTGCCAGGAGTCGAAGCCGCACAAAGGGCAGGAATGCAATGTGTTGCTGTAACAACCACGAACAGCTCTTCTGACTTCCGCAGTTTTGATAATATCATCGCGGTAATTGACGATTTTATTGGACTTTCCCCTGCCGGCCTTCTTCAAATGCTTTCAGGGCGAGTTTCAACGACACTTATATAACAAATCCTATGCTCGACTTTTTTCTTCCTGTTATCCAGAGTGCGTTGCACTCTGCCAGAGTGATCACAGAAAAACCGATTCGCATTGAACAGCCGTCAGACAAAAAATTTGGCGACTTTTCAACCAATATCGCCATGCTTGTGGCTAAAGAGTGCCGGAGAAACCCTCGCGAGCTGGCTCAGGAGATTATTCCTCATCTTGTATTTCCTCCTGATACGGTTGCAAAAATTGAGGTTGCAGGAGCCGGGTTTATCAACTTTTATCTTAGCCCCCTCTTTATCATGCACTCTGTCGAACAGGTGCTTCATGATGGCGACCAATACGGCAAGGGAGGCACTGGCAAAGGAAAAACAGCTATCGTGGAATATGTCAGCGCAAACCCGACTGGCCCGCTGACCATAGGACGGGGACGTGGAGGAGTTCTTGGCGACTGCATTGCGAATCTGCTCGAAGCTCAAGGATACGATGTCACCCGTGAGTACTATTTTAACGATGCCGGCCGCCAGATGCAGATTCTCGGCGAATCAGTGAGACTGCGTTATCTGGAGCGCTGTGGACAGGATATTGAGTTTCCGGCAACGCATTACCAGGGCGAGTATATCAGAGAGATCGCGGAAAAAATCTATGCCGTGCATCTCGCATCTCTTGAAGAGGGCTCTGAGCTTGATAGCTTTAAAAAGAGTGCCGAAAATATCATCTTCAGCTCAATACGCCAGACTCTTGAGCGCCTCGACATTCGTCATGACTCGTTTTTCAATGAGCATACGCTGTATACTCCTGATGACAAGGGCATATCCGCCAATCAGAGAGTCATAGACGCGCTCAGCAACAAAGAGTTTATTGCGGCATACGATGGTGCCGTCTGGTTTTTGACCACAAAGCTCGGACAGGAAAAAGACAAGGTACTCATCAAATCCTCAGGTGAACCAAGTTACAGGCTTCCCGATATCGCGTACCATATCACCAAGTTTGAGCGTGGCTTTGACTTGATGATCAATGTCTTCGGAGCTGATCATATCGATGAATACCCTGATGTTATTGAGGCGCTCAAAATCCTCGGCTACGATACTGAGCGTATCAAAATTGCCATCAACCAGTTTGTTACCACGACTGTTGATGGCCAAACCCTGAAGATGTCGACAAGAAAAGGGAATGCCGACCTGCTTGACGACCTGATCGATGATGTTGGCCCAGATGCCACTCGCCTGTTTTTCATCATGCGCGGCAAGGATTCGCATTTAAACTTCGATGTTGAACTGGCAAAAAAACAATCAAAAGAGAATCCTGTCTTTTATTTGCAATATGCTCATGCCAGAATATGCAGCCTGTTGCGCATAGCGCTGGAGGAAACCGGATTTGATCCTTCTTCCTGCACTGAAACTCGTCTGTTAAGTCTGCTCAACTCCCCTGCTGAGGTACAGCTCGGCTTTGCTCTTCTTGATTATCCCGACATGATTAAAACAAGTCTGCGGCTGCTCGAACCACAAAAAATGGTTGAATATCTGCACTCCCTTGCTGAGCTGTTCCACCGTTTCTACCAGGAATGCCCCATCCTGAAGGCTGAACCGGATATCTGCAAAGCGAGACTTTTTCTTTCAGTCGCAACACGTCAGGTGCTGCGCAATGGCTTCAGGATTCTTGGTGTTTCTGCTCCTGAATCAATGTAGATGAGGCTGCCGGAGGTAAAGAGAGCGTTGTTTGATGTACTGAAGAATGGGTACAGGTACAAGGCCGGATACTGATTCGGAGGCATACAATAGCCGCCTGACATGAGTGGAACTTATTTGACAGGCAAAATCAATGAACAATACCTCCCTATGCATCCAGGAGGCAGGAGTGCTGACCTCCGCTGACGGTCTTCGAAAAACGACAATAGTACAGAGGGCAAAAAGCGTAGTAATCTCCTTCCATGCCGGGAACTCTTTAAAGCTGTCTTCACCAACAAGCAGTGTCAGTTTGTCGGGTAAATAACGTTCACTGACAGAGCGCATAAGATCAACGGTGTAAGAGGGCTCATGTGTTCCAAGCTCCCAGTCGATAACCTCACAGCAAGCGCCATTGCGATTAATCTCCGCAGCAAGCAACTCCGCCATCTGCGTTCTATGTTCATCAGAAGCATCCCTTTTTTGATTAAAGGGATTATTTGAAACGGAAATAATGATACGGTCGATGCCGAGCAATTCTCTGGCAAACAGGCAGAGAGCAAGATGGCCATTATGCGGCGGATCGAAGGTACCGCCAAAAACTGCCAGATGCACAATAGAGGCTCTTCAGCTTTTAGTATTCTGGACGATTTTATCCCTTATACCCTTCATTTCCTTCTGTTTATCAGGATAAAGCTGCAAGTACTGGTCGAGTGTTATCCCTGCATCAAACCATTTTTTTCTCTTTATCTGCATGTCGATCTTTCCTTCAAGAGCAGGTTTGTTATAAATGGTATCTGAATAACGGGAGATCACTTCATCAAAGAAAATACCAGCAGACTTGTATTTCCCAAGCTGCACATATTGCCTGGCAATAAAGTAGGTATTTTTGGCCAGCTTCTCTTTCAATGTTCCGATTGCCTTTTCTGAATATTTCAGGCTGTCAATTCGTGAAAACTGAGCTATAGCCTTGGCATAATTCTGCTTATAGGAAATATTGTCCGGATTTATTTTCAGCAGCTCTTTCCAGGTATCAGCATCGCTGGTGCTCTTTGCTGCATCAGAAACAGGATACAGCTCAAGATAAAGAGCAAACTCGTCAATTGCTTTTCGCGTATACTGCTGATCCAGTTCAAAGTGAGGGGAGAGATGTTCGTAAGACTTGGCAGACATGAACTGGGCTGTTCTCGCGAAGGAGAAAAGGGTCATCTGTTGCAGGCGGGCGAACATATCTGCAGCGAGCAAATAGTCGCCTGACTGGTAATATGACATCCCGAGAAGGTAAATAATATCATCCTCAAGAGCCGTTGCCCGAGAAGAAAACAGAAGTGATTCCAGTCTGAATATCGCGCTTTGATAATCTCTTTTTTCATAGAGTTTGGATGCTCTGGCATAACCGTCATCCACCATCGAAGTCACCGTGGTCGCTGGCTTTGAAGAAGAACAGCCGGTGCTTATCAGTAAACCTGTCGATAAAAGCATCAGTACTGCACGTAAAAAAAATCTGCTACCCGGCATAGGAATTACTCCATTATTCTTTTTAATAAAAAGAGAAAACGCACAAGCACAACAATACTGCAAAAGAAAAGTGCTGCCACTAAAAAATCCTTGTGGAGCTTAGGGGAGTCGAACCCCTGACCTTCTCATTGCGAACGAGACGCTCTACCAACTGAGCTAAAGCCCCAA
>CAILXE010000451.1 GCA_903838095.1 uncultured Chlorobiaceae bacterium | reverse complement strand
TACAATCTTTCAGGATGCTTTTAAAAGATTAAAACAGAAGAACGATATCCCAATTCAATAACTCTCGTCCCCGGACGGAAAGCTTCCCTGTCTTACATCTTCGACATATTGCCGGGCTGCCTTTGAGATAACAGTATTCAGATCAGTATACTGCCTCACAAAACGAGGATGAAACTCTCTGTTGAGACCAAGAATATCATTGATAACAAGCACCTGTCCATCACATGCTACTCCGGCTCCTATACCAATAGTTGGAATCGTGAGCGAAGAGGTAACATTTGCTGCAAGTGCAGAAGGAATTTTTTCGAGCACAACGGCAAATGCTCCTGCCTGTTCGATAATTCTCGCGTCTTCAAGAAGTTGTTCGGCTTCTCTCTCCTCCTGCGCACGAACTCTGTAGCTGCCATACTTGTATATGGACTGAGGCATCAGACCAAGATGACCCATGACCGGAATACCTACATCAGTAATTCTCTTTATCGTATCGGCAATAACCCTTCCTCCCTCAAGCTTTACAGCGTCACACTCATGCTCTTTCATGATTTTTCCGGCATTGCGAAGCGCCTCTTCTCCAGAGAGCTGATAGCTCATAAAAGGCATGTCAATGACCACCATTGCACGGCCACTCTCATCGTGAACCCCTCTGACGACGGCTTTTGCATGGTAGATCATCTCCTCAATCGTGATCGGCAACGTTGTACTGTGACCAGAAAAAACATTGCTTGCGGAATCCCCTACAAGAAGCACATCAACACCCGCACGATCAAGAATTCTCGCCATGGTGTAGTCATAGGCCGTAAGCATTGATATTTTCTCGCCGTTCTGCTTCATGTCAAACAACCTTCTGGTTGTGACATGCGCAGCTTTCTGCTGACCACTACTGTTCATGTTGTTTGTGCTTTATGAATTGACATGTTCATACTTTTCAAAAATTTCTTCCACCTCATCGGAATGCAGCTCCAGCGCTTTAATTCCGAAAATTTTTCCCAACGCCCCCCGCATACGTTCAACAAGAAGAGAGTATTGGGGAATGTATCCGAGAATTTCTTCAAGAGAGGAGGTTTTTCGCTCCATCTCATCCTGGATAGCACCTGAATTTTCGCCTTCTGAAAAAGCAATAAATCTGCACAGCTCCTTGTGCCTTTCAGAGAGAGGCAAAGACCCATGTTGTAACAAAACATTGCGAGTTCTGCGCTGGGCAGAACCAACCAGTTTTTTTCCACCCACTTGCAGCTCGTACTTTGCTGACGCAGTAAAACAACTCACCGTACCGGAATGGCTTGCCCCCGACTGGCGGGCAAGGGTTGAACGACAGAACTCAGCATGAACACCAAGATCCTCCAAAGCAAGCTTGATCACCTCATGCACCATCCGATAAAGCTCAGAATTCGGCGCCAATGACTCAGCAAAAAAACTGTAGGTAAATTCTTCCGCATGAAACACTGCTCTGCCACCGGTAGGCCTTCTGACGACATCAATTCCAGCAGAACGACACTTTTCAGCATCTATACCAGAGACATCCTGATTATACCCCAAGGTCACAGCAAATGGATGCCAGCCATAAAATCTCCAGAGACAACTGTTGTGACCAAAACGCTCATGAAACCGCCCGTCAAGAAACGAAGCCATCAGCCGCCGGTCAAACTCCATATTTTCCTCACCGGTGTGCAGGCCGGAATCAAAACAATAAACTTTGGGAAAAAGTGTGTTCATTACTAATAATTTGAAACAAGATAGCTGAAAAGGATATTGCATCAAAAAAAGTGTACGGAAATGTTCTTCAAGACGGGTATTTTCCTGAAAAACACACTCCTTCGTCAATAGTCACCTGAACAACTTATGCCACTTCTTACTGTTGCTCTCATTTTTGGAGGCAGATCAGCAGAACATGAAATATCAATCATTTCTGCTCAATCAATTGCGGCGAACATCAATCCAGAGCGCTACAGGGTTCTTCCAATCTACATCACGCATGACGGACAGTGGTTTTGTGATGGTATTGCACGGGAGATTCTTGATCTCAACCTCTCGGCTCTTTTGAGAGGCACTTCACTTGAAGCCGCTACAGCAACCCTTCACAAAATGGTTACAAATGGCAATCAACAGCCCTTTGATCTGGACTTCAGGGCGGCCTCAATTGATGTGGTATTTCTTGCGCTTCATGGCAGTTATGGTGAAGATGGCCGTATACAGGGATTTCTTGATACTTGCGGAATTCCATATACAGGATGCGGCGTCCTTGCCTCTGCCCTGACTATGGACAAGGCTCTTACCAAACTTTGTGTTGCCGATGCGGGAATTTCTGTCGCGCCATCTCTGACACTTTTAAGCTCCGATTATCAGGCAGACCCTGCAACAGCACACTCCCGGATTGCAAATCAGTTTGACTATCCGTTGTTTGTAAAACCTGCGAATCTTGGCTCTTCGATAGGAATTGCGAAAGTCCATCATGCCGAAGAACTGGCAGCCGCCCTCCAAAACGCCTGTTTGCTTGATTCAAAGGTACTGATTGAAAAGGCGATCCATGGCAGGGAAATAGAGGTTGCCGTACTTGGCAATGAACAACCAATCGCATCTCTGTGTGGGGAAATTCAACCCGGTAAAGAATTTTACGACTATCAGGATAAATATATTTTCAATACAGCACAGTTTTTTATTCCTGCACGTATTCCCCCGGATTTACAGGATAAAGTCAGAGCTTCTGCTTTAAAGGCTTATAAGGCGCTGGGGTGCCGAGGCATGTCAAGAATTGATTTTTTTGTAGATGAGCAGAATGGATCCGTTATTCTGAACGAAGTCAATACAATTCCTGGCTTTACCGATATCAGTATGTATCCAAGGCTTATGGAGTCAATTGGTATCTCTTTTCCTGAACTTGCAGAGCGCCTGATTCAGCTCGCGCTTGAGACGATACGCCCATGATCACGAACCCGCACTTTTTTTTTGCCGAAGTTTCACTTGATATTTCAAAAAGAGAGTTTCAGTCAGCAATTGACAAGCTGGAGTCT
>CAILXE010000450.1 GCA_903838095.1 uncultured Chlorobiaceae bacterium | reverse complement strand
GGAGCAGATGCCCTGCTTCGAAAAAATCTGATCATCTATGGTTTGGGCGGAGTTGCAGTGCCATTTATCGGCATCAAACTGATTGATATGGTTCTTGCCTTGACCGGTCTTGTTTAAGCTAACGTTTTACCATTATGAAAACCATGCTATCGTTCAGGGAGCTTGCCCGGCAATTCGGCGTATCATTTCGTCTGGTTCTCTTGACCGTTGTTCTCTGCAGTGGATGCTATGCAGGCCTGATCCTTCTTGCCGCTCAGGTTATTCCAGATGCTTCAACCGGGTCACTTGTGCGTTCTGAAAACGGAGAGGTGATCGGCAGTACACTTCTTGCCCAGCAGTTTACCCGTCCGGAATATTTCTGGCCCCGTCCTTCTGCTGTGTCATGGAATGCCGCCGGCTCCGGTGGCAGCAATCTTTCGCCGGCATCTCTTGCGATGCGCCAAAGGACAGAAAAACTGCTTGCCACACTTGCGCCAGCAAAAGGAGAAAAGATTCCAACTGATCTTGTGACGGCTTCAGGCAGCGGTCTTGATCCTCATATCTCGCTTCAGGCGGCCATAGTTCAGTTGCCGAGAGTGGCCCGTGCAAGAGGTCTCACCTGCGATCAGGTGATGCAAGTCATCAAAAATCCCGAAAGCGGGACAACCACCATTCCATTCCTGAATGAATCGTTGGTCAATGTTCTGCAACTCAACAGGTTGCTTGACAAACGTGCACAAATAGTTCTGCAACACGATTGAATCACGAAAAGAAAAAATGATGGAGAACAACAGAGCCGACAGCTTTTTGCATCTGATTCAGCGATCACAACGAGGTAAACTCAAGATTTATCTCGGTTACTGCGCCGGAGTCGGTAAAACCTGGCAAATGCTGAACGAAGCAAGACGTCTGAAAGAGAACGGGATTGATGTTGTTATAGGTCTTGTAGAAACTCATGAGAGAAAAGAGACGGAAGCCCTGCTGTCAGGGCTGGAGATTATCCCCCGAAAAAGCCTGTTTTATCGGGGGATCGAAATTACCGAAATGGATATTGACGCCGTCCTCCAGCGTCATCCCGCTGTTGTGCTTGTTGATGAACTGGCCCATACCAATGTTCCGGGAAGCAGACATTCCCGCAGGTATGAGGATATTGAAGAGATTCTTGCCGCCGGTATTCATGTTATTTCCACTTTGAACATCCAGCATATCGAAAGCCTTTATGAAACGGTAGAACAAGCAACCGGCGTCAAGGTGAAAGAACGGGTGCCTGACCGTATTCTTGCGCTTGCCGATCAACTGGTCAATGTTGATATTACAACCGATGATCTGCGTCAACGCCTTTCCGAGGGAAAAGTCTATGTTCCAGGTCGTTTGGAAGCTGCTCTGTCCAACTTTTTTCAATCAGAAAATCTTGAGCAGCTCAGGGAGCTGACCCTTCGGGAGCTTGCGGCACAGCTTGATTCAAAGCGTCGTAACCATATTCATGATGATTCGGTGTCCAATCCGGATCAGATTATGGTGTGCCTCAGCTCAAAAACCCGTAACTGCGAAACCATTCTGCGCTACGCATCTCGTATCGCAGGACGGCTGAACAGAGACTGGTATGCGGTCTATGTGCAGACACTCTCCGACAGCCCAACCAATATTGACGCCAAAGTTCAACGCTTGCTTTCCAATACGCTTGCTTTGGCCCAGCAACTTGGTGCAACAGTGTTTACCTATAAAGGTGACGATGTGGTTAAAACCATTCTGCAGTTTGCCAGGGAATATCGTGTTGGACACATCATCATCGGCAATTCAGGAAGAAAACTGTCGTTATGGCAACGTCTCCAGGGGCAGCAGACCATTATTGAACGATTGATCTCCGAATGCAAGGGGATCAACGTGATTGTTCTTGATACCCGAAAAGAGGGAGCTGTTGAAAAAACAAAACTCTTTTCAGGCATTAAGGGGAGTCTTACGGCAGTAACCCGGTCGCAACATGGATGGAAAGAGCCGATCAGGAGCGCAAAGGCTGTGCTCTGGGAGAGTGTTCTTGAAAAAGAAGAGGCTTTTCGCCAGTTGCTGCACGAATGCACTCTTGCCAATCCCGGCATTGACGAAGTGAGTGCGCTCAAAAGCCTCCTTGAACGGGAGCAGCAGGGAGGAACCTTTGTTGGTTCAGATATCGCTATTCCACATGCCAGACTTGACGATCTCAACACACCAGTTCTCGCCATTGGTGTGAACCGGGTAGGCATTTATGATGCAGAGTCAGGCAAAACAGCCCGGATTATGTTTCTGATGCTCTCCCCGAATTCCGATCCCGACAGCCACATTCGACTCCTTGGCGCCATCAGCAAGATGGCCTCCGACAGCCATTGGCGGAATATGATGCTTGACGCACGCAGTAAAAAGGAGATTATCCGGATTATACGGAACTGGCTGAGGTAGGTTTGGCGGGGGGCTGAGTGTGCCGGGAGGTTTGGCAATGCTCTCCGATTCTCATTTATTTTGACAAGCGATATTCGTAGCTTCGCGTGATGGTTTGCTGTATTGTTTATAGTGAAGTAAAATTACTGCAATACATTTCTGGCAGGTTTAGATTGATTGGTATAAAACGCCATGACAAATGAGCAAGCCCATGAAAAAATTACTTATTCTCATTCCCTTTATCTTTTTCTGTTCCTCATTCTGTTTTGCTGATGATATCCCATCATCAATTTTTTCAAGGTACAAGCAGATTGTCAATCTTGTCAAGCAGAACAACGCTGGCGAATTGGCTGCCCTCATTGAGTACCCGCTGAAAAGAGAAAATCCCTTGCCGGACATAAAGAATCCAAAAGAATTTATGGAGCGTTATGCCATCATTTTTGATGAAGCTTTCCGGAAGAAACTGGCACAATATTCTGACACTTGCGTGTTTGAGCATCATGGAGCGTACGGGTTGACAGGAGGCACATTTGCCGGGGATATATGGCTCAATGAAGAGGGTAAAATAACGGCGATCAATTATCGTTCTGCCGAAGAGTCACGGCTGAAGGATGCGGTTACAGCAACCATCAAGAGTCGAGTGCATCCAAGTGTCAGCGATTGGAAAGAAAATGTTCGGGTGGGGAAGTCCGATAATTTGACAATCCGCGTTGACCGAACCGCAAAAGGGTTGCGCTATGTTTCCTGGAGCAAGGGACACTCAATGGCTGAAAAACCTGATTTGATAATTTTCAATGGTGTTGAAGAGGTACAAGGCACGATGGGCGGATGGACCTGGACGTTCAAGAATGGAAACTGGACCTATGTCGTTGACGATGTTGAACTGAGCGACTCGGAAGAAAATTGCGGTCTGTTTCTTCGGCTTTATTTTAATAATGCCGAAAAAAGCAGTATCAGACTGAGAGAAATTAAATAACGAATCGTGCATACGCCTCTAACCGATGGGTAAAAAAGCCAGCCGATGAAAGACGAAATAATCACTTTATTGTCTAAATTTCAATAAAGTCTATCCAGACCGTCAATAACACCCATTATGATTCGAGAACTTCACCTGAAAAGAGTAGGGCCTGCCCCGGAATTCCATATCGCATTTGCCGACAGGTTGAATCTGTTTACCGGTGACAACGGACTTGGCAAGACATTCCTGCTCGACATCGCCTGGTGGGCACTTACAAATACGTGGGCTGGAGACCCGGCTTGGCCTCAACGTGGTAAAGGTGTGCCCGCCGAAATCAGCTATCACCTGGTCGGGAAAACAGGGCTGACAAAAGAGCCAACAACCAGTCGTTTCGATTTTGCACATCAGTTATGGCCTCGAACCAAAGCTCGTCCAGTAATGCCCGGTCTTGTCATTTACGTGCGGGTTGATGGCAGCTTTTCTGTCTGGGATC
>CAILXE010000449.1 GCA_903838095.1 uncultured Chlorobiaceae bacterium | reverse complement strand
CTCCAAAGTAGTTCTCACCCACCACACCCTGAAAGACAAAGGCCGTGAACCGATGTCTTTGTATGCAGGTAAAACGCCTTTGCTCGAACCAATCACCGAAGCTGGGAGTGGAGCTTTGCAGGAAAAACAAAAGGCGTATTTGGCCGAAATCATTCAGAAAGTAAACGATTTGTTTCAAGGAGAGCTCACGGATCAGGACAAGCTCGTTTATGTGAACCATGTCATCAAAGGCAAGCTGTTGGAATCAGAAACCTTGCAACAACAGGCCAAAAACAATACGAAGGAGCAGTTTGCCAATTCACCGGACCTGAAAACCGAGCTTTTGAATGCGATTATGGGCGCTTTGGACGCTCATTCAGTAATGAGCACCCAGGCATTGAATTCGCCGGCTGTTCAGAGCGGTATGAAGGACATTTTGCTCAAC
Organism: uncultured Chlorobiaceae bacterium; assembly: GCA_903838095.1. Classification (GTDB taxonomy): domain Bacteria; phylum Bacteroidota; class Chlorobiia; order Chlorobiales; family Chlorobiaceae; genus Chlorobium. The sequence goes on along the minus strand of CAILXE010000449.1, from coordinate 3,383 downwards.
CACGCTGGGCTTTATGAAACACTGCGCGCTCAAGAAATAAACCCTTGAAGAGACTGTTTTAACCATGTCAAACATCGTCCAAAGTCCACCCTTTCTCTTCACCTACTGGAATCCATTGGCGAAGGATTCAAATGTGGTTGGAAGTTGGTTCGATTATGTCAGAGACACGTCGCTTGCAAAATACACCGCAGACTCGGTGGGTCGCTATGTCCAGCAGGCTTCGTCTAACCAAATCAGTGCAATTGACACTACTGGCAGAAAGATTTGTGGAAAACTTCATTCGGGTTTTTCTGGAATTGAAAAACAATTAAAAGGGATATCGGCACAATTAGGTCAAGTCACCAATGCGCTCCACGGAGTGAATCAGCGACTCGACCTGCTGCATGATGAAGCCATAACAAGCAACCTTTTGCAGGAGAACATGGCGGAGTTGCTGCGTATTCCTGATAGCCAAAAGCAACGTCAGCACCATATTGAAATGGCGTTGAAATTCCTAAAAAACGCACTCAAAGAGGAAAGCCTATATTACGATGCACTGCGTGAGTTAATCGAAGCTGAAAAGTTGATGCCTACGGACTATTTTGTCTTGCACCGTATCGGCATGATTTATCTATATGTTCCAGCGCTTGGAAATCTTGAAAAGGCGGTGGATTATTTTGCCAAGGCTGGAAAATACGCAGCAGTTGAAAGCGATCCCCAAGCTGCTCGACTAAGCAACTTTCTTAGCAAACAGGTGAACAAACGATTTCGAGACCAGGCTGACCCCGGAATCAATGAAATCAGCAATTTGGCTGCCGAGTCGTTTTATCAATGTGGAAGTGCCCTATACGCTTTGGGGAGATTCGAAGATGCTGCCATCTTTGCTGAAAAAGCTGTTAGATTTCAGCCCAAAGAAGCCAAATATTATTTCTTTTTATCGAAATATCTCATTAGAACTGGAAGAGTAGATGAGTCGGTCAAACATTTACGGTCCGCAATTCTGCTAGTCCCGGAGATGTCGCTTGCGGCAGTCGGTGATTTTGATCTGAATCAGGAACAGCCCGTTTTGGATTTGCTGTGTCACCTCACTGACGAGGTTGATGAGCAGTTGCGGCTAGCCATCAATACCCTACATGATTGGCCTCAAAGTGGACATCAATACCAGAAAATCGAAAAAAACCGATATGATGCACCAAAGGTTTTGGAAAGTGGCAATTATGCAGAAAAAGCTTCGCAGTTGACCACTATTCATGTTCTTCAGAAGTTGGAGGAGATTGCGACATTCGGAGTCGATTTCGATGATATTTTAGCTGAACAACTGCTTCGAGAAGATTGCCCGGACCACGTTAAAAGCCTCGTTGTTGATCGCCGAAGCCAGTATCCATTGGTTGTAAACAAATTATTAAAAGAGCTTGTTAAGAAACCTGCCCCGTCACACTTGGAATTGGTTCTGCTGGCTACAGCAAAGAATTGTTTCGTTAAACCAAATTCAATCCGGTGGAAATCTGAAATAGCGATTAGCAATATAGCGATTTGTGAAGATGGTATCATCATTGGGGCTAGTGAGAAGAACGTTCATGCTTTGGACGGACAAACAGGGCGCGAAATCTGGAGTTTTGAAACCGGGGGAGAGGTTCAATCCTGCCCCGCCATCGGCTATGACGGGACAATTTACATCGGCTCGCACGACAACAAAATATATGCCTTAGATAAACAGACAGGGGAAAAGCTCTGGCATTTATCAACTAGAGACATAGTTCGAACATCATTCGGTATCAGCGCGAGAGGAATAATCTATGTCGGGTCAGGTTCAAAGATTATTGCCTTGCATGGACAGACCGGTAGCAAACTATGGGATTTCAAAACCGGAAATGCCATTAAATCATCACCGGCGATTTCCCAAGATGGAACAGTCTATTTTGGGTCAGATGACCATAATGTATATGCTTTGGACGGACAAACTGGGCGCAAACTCTGGAGTTTTGAAACCGGAGGCGAGGTGCAATCGTCTCCCGCCATTGGTGAAAATGGCATGGTTTATGTCGGGTCCTATGATAACAAAGTATATGCTTTGGATAAGCGCTCAGGAAAGAAAAGATGGGACTTTACCACCAAGAACTGGGTGCGCTGTCCACTCGTCATAGGTACAAGCGACACACTGTATGTCGGTTCGTGCCAAAACCGGGTCTACTCATTGGATGGGAAGTCTGGGAAGTTGCTATGGGAATTTAATGCAGGAAGCGAAGTGCTTGCAGCTCCCGTTGTCGCTCAAGATGGCACATTATATGTCGGATCATACAATGGAATACTATTCGCCTTGGATGGGCAGACGGGGCGTAAAATGTGGGATTTATCACTGATTGGTGGAATCCAATTCCATCTAAACCTTGGCTCAGACGGCACACTTTACGTAGCGGAGAGAGAAAAGGCGCTTTACGCAATCTGGACAGCAAGTGATGGGCCGGCAAAAAGTTCATGGCCTATGTTTCAACAAAATGCCAGACGCACAGGCACAGACCTTGCCAATGCCGATAATATAATTACAAGTCTTCCAATAAATAAAGAACCAAAGCAGCGAATAAAAAAGGAAATTCAAACAGCGAGAAAGCAAAATGATGAAATCAAAAGCCTCATGGCAGAAGCAAAATCAGCTGAGAAAAAAGAAAAATCAAAATGGTTTTGGAGGAAAGATTTTACCCGGGCCCGCGAACTTTACACTCAAGCTGCCGCTCTAGGTAGCAAGGACGCTGCAAAAAAGCTTGAACAATTATGAAAGAAACCCCGTTTAACCCGGACAAAATCAAAGCCACATCAATGGTTTTCCCAGACATTTCTGAACCTAATTCCAATATTGTTTTTCATGGTTCGTCTTGTGCATATGCCCCAAGAATAGAAAGTCTTGGATTTGAGCAAGATTACCGTCCTTGGCAAAATGATTTTCTTCTAGAAGCTGCAACTATAATTAGAGACATTTCTGTGAAAGATGCCGACACAATTGAATCGGCGGTGCACATTCCTGTAAAATTATCTTTTGCAAAAAGCTCAATCTCTGCCTTGAAGTACGCAATCACGAAGCCAGGTGGACAAACACTAAGCTTTTTGCTTCCATATCTTAAAGAATTGCGGAAGCATTCATGTAAAATTGTTCCCTTGCTCGATAAGGTCAACACTTCGAATAATTGTGTCTACGCTGTCGATTTATCAACCATTCCCGCGTTGAATATGACGGCAGAAATAAGCATTTCCCATCATGTATCGGCTCCTGTTCCAATCTCAGCGCTGGTTGATAAAGTGATTATTCCTAGGGAAACCAAGCTCGAAGATGTTATTGTTCAAATAAAACCACAATACGACCTATCTTCGATTTATGAAGAAATAAGAAAAACCCAGCAATGACGGAGAAT
>CAILXE010000448.1 GCA_903838095.1 uncultured Chlorobiaceae bacterium | reverse complement strand
GGCAGGGATACACGCTCTTTATTGGCGGCACTATGGGGAAAATACCTCGTTTTGCGACAGTACTGAAAAAAATGATTGGGAGTGAGGAGGAACTGTACGAACTTGTTCAGAAAGCCTTGACATGTCATCGCAATCATGGACAGAAAAAAGAGCGTTTCGGTCATACCATTGACCGTATCGGAATTGAAAAGGTCAGGGCGGAAATTCTTGGAACCAGTTGAGTTGTTGAATACAAGATTATAATATTCATGAGCAGAGAGCGAGCAAGGGCATTAAGTAACGAACTCTCCGGTAAGGCGCCGGAAGAGATATTACGTTGGGCTGCGGCTTTTTTTGAACCGGGAGAGTGTGCTTTCGCATCAAGTTTTGGTGCTGAAGATCAGGTGATTACCGATATGTTTGAAAAAGAAAATTTGCAGATACCGCTCTTTACCCTTGATACCGGAAGGCTGCCTCAGGAGACCTATGATCTGCTTGATGCAACACGACAACGATACGGCATTCAGATTGAAGTGCTTTTTCCTGAAGCGCGCGAGGTACAAGCCATGCAGACCCGTTATGGTGCAAACCTTTTTTACGAGAGCATTGAGCTTCGTCGGGAGTGCTGCCGCATACGCAAGGTGCTGCCGCTATCCGGGAAGCTTTCAACGCTGCAAGGATGGATATCAGGGTTGCGACGTGAGCAATCAGTCACCAGAACGGCAATAGACCCGGTTGAGTGGGATGAGTCGTTTGGACTCTATAAAATCAATCCGCTTGTCGAGATGACGGAGACAACGCTTTGGGAATATATCCGAAAACACAACGTCCCTGTTAATGCCCTCCATGATCAGGGGTATCCCAGCATCGGATGCGCTCCATGTACCAGAGCGATCAAGCCGGGTGAAGATATCCGGGCGGGACGATGGTGGTGGGAAATTCCGGAACACAAGGAGTGCGGTCTGCACCGAAAACAACAGTAACCTTATGACGTTAAAGACAAATATGGATCACCTTGACAAACTTGAGGCGCAGAGCGTATACATTCTCCGGGAGGCTTACCGTGAATTTAAAAGTCTTTGCATGCTCTGGTCCATCGGCAAGGACAGCACCGTCATGCTCTGGCTTGCACGGAAGGCTTTTTTCGGACACGTTCCAATTCCGTTGGTTCATATTGATACCCACTTCAAGATTCCTGAGATGATTGAGTATCGTGACCGATTCGCCCTTGAGTGGAACCTGAACATGATCTATGGAGAAAACAGCGATGTGCTTGCACAGAAACTCACTTTTCCTGATGGCAATACCGATCGTCTTACCTGCTGTAAGTACCTGAAAAGTGAAGCACTGAAACATACGCTTTCAGGAGAATGGAATCGGTACAGGATGGACCATGAGCAACGGCGCTATGTGGTTGATGCGGGGAGAGAGCCTTACACTGGCGTGATTGTTGGTGTCAGGGCTGATGAAGAGGGGAGCCGGTCAAAAGAACGATATTTTTCACCCCGGGACAAGGACAATGTCTGGGATGTCGGCGACCAGCCTCCGGAGTTCTGGAACCAGTTTAAAACAGATTTTGCCCCTGGAACCCATGTCCGTATTCACCCCCTGCTCGACTGGACTGAACAGAACATCTGGGAATATATCGAACGGGAAAAAATTCCGGTTGTCTCGCTCTATTTTAATCAGGGCAGTGGCATTCGTTATCGCTCCCTTGGGTGTTATCCCTGTACCAATTCGGTTAATTCGGATGCGCGAACGGTTCCGGAGATCATTGAGGAACTCAAAAGTGGCAAGTTTTCGAACATTGCCGAACGTTCAGGGCGTGCCCAGGACAGTGAAGATGGCGGCGGGCTTGAGACTCTTCGCCGTGACGGGTACATGTGAGTGGGCAATGTGACAATGGACAATGGAGGAATGGTCGTGGGAATTAATATTTTTTTCAGGATGCTATGAGTAGTGGACGTGCGCAAATGAATATTGTTATAGTCGGTCATGTGGATCATGGAAAAAGCACCGTGATCGGCCGACTGCTTGCCGATACCGGCTCTTTGCCGCAAGGCAAGCTTGAAGCGGTCAGAGAAAACTGCCGAAGGAATTCCAAGCCGTTTGAGTATGCGTTTCTGCTCGATGCGCTCAAAGATGAGCAGGCACAGGGGATCACCATTGATATGGCACGTTGCTTTTTTAAAACGGCAGCCCGGGACTACATTATCATTGATGCGCCTGGCCACATTGAGTTTCTAAAAAACATGATTACCGGCGCATCAAGGGCAGAGTCTGCCCTGCTGGTTATTGATGCTGATGAGGGTATCAGGGAGAACTCAAAGCGGCATGGTCAGATGGTCTCAATGCTTGGCGTCAAGCAGGTGACCGTGCTGGCAAATAAAATGGATCTTGTCAACTTCAGTGAGGAGGTTTTTGAAAAACTGAAGGCCGATTACACCGCCTTTCTTGCACAGATCAAGGTGATGCCGGTCAGTTTTATCCCGGTCAGCGCGCGTGAAGGTGATAATATTGCAACCCTTTCTGAACGAATGCCCTGGTACAGCGGGTTTTCTGTGCTTGAACAGCTTGACCAGTTCGTCAGCGACAAGGAGCTTCAGGAGAAGCCCTTTCGTTTTCCGGTGCAGGATATCTACAAATTTACCCGCAGCAATGATGACCGGAGAATCATTGCGGGAACCGTTGCCGCAGGAACGGTTCAGGCAGGTGATGAAGTGCTTTTTCTCCCTTCGGGGAAACGATCGACCATCAAGTCGGTCGAATCGTTTAACACAGCATCCAAAAAGCAGGCATCAGCAGGAGAGGCTTCGGGGTTTACCCTTGCAACCCAGATTTACATACGTCCCGGAGAGCTTATGGTGAAACCGGCAGAACCACAGCCGCAAGTTGGCAGCCGTTTCAGGGTCAATATCTTCTGGGTCGGTCGGGCGCCAATGATTCGCAACAAGGAGTACAAACTCAAGCTCGGCTCTGCACGGGCAACAGTAAAGCTTGCCGAGATCTGCCATACGCTGGATGCCTCTGATCTCACATACAGCAAGAGCAAGCAACAGATTGACAGCCGTGACGTCGGAGAGTGCATTCTTGAAACCTCTCGTCCAATTGCATTCGATACGACTGCGGCAAGTGAAACCACGGGTCGGTTTGTAATAGTCGATAACTATGAAATTGCCGGTGGCGGCGTTGTGGTTGAGAACCTTTCAGCCGGTGAGACCCTCTTGCAGAAACATATCAAGGATCGTGAACATAATTGGGAAACCGGTCTTGTTCGTGTGGAAGAGCGTGCAGAGGTGAATCATCACCGGGCAAAGTTTATTGTTTTTACAGGAGCACCAGGCACCGGCAAACGGGCGGTGGCCAAAGCTCTTGAGCAAAGGCTTTTCCTCAATCGCATGAATGTATATTATCTCGGAGTGGCAAACATTGATCGTGGTCTTGATACAGATCTTCGTTCTCATGCCGACAGCAGTGGCGAACGGTTGAGAAGGATCGGCGAGCTTGCCCGTATTCTCACTGATGCAGGACTGATTTTTATCACCACCATTGATGATGCTGACGACTACGATATTGAGACACTTAAGGTACTCAATGAACCGAATGATATTCTTGTGGTCAATATGGGCGAGAACGGCTTTTCACGATATCATCCTGATCTTCAGGTGCCGGATGGTG
>CAILXE010000447.1 GCA_903838095.1 uncultured Chlorobiaceae bacterium | reverse complement strand
CAACCGAGGCAACGCAGCCTCTCTCTTTCTTTCAAGTTATAGCTATTAATTTCTTTTATCAAATCTTTAATTTCTGCAGAAACAGAAAAATGATCTATCCTGAAACACAGAGGCTTTTTATGTTGACAAACTCACGAATCCCATAAACAGATAGCTCACGTCCATATCCAGACTCTTTCACACCACCAAAGGGAAGCCTCGGATCCGATTTTACTGAGCCGTTAATAAAGCAGTTCCCAGTCTGAAGCTGATCCGCTACAGCAAGGGCTCTTTCAATATTTCGGGAAAAAACTGCTGAACCAAGCCCATAAGAAGTGTCGTTGGCAATTCGTATAGCCTCATCCTCATCTGCGGCTTCAATAAGTGTTGCGACTGGCCCGAATGTCTCTTCACTGTAAACCGGCATCCCTTTATACACACCTGAAAGGAGCGTTGGGGGATAGAAAAAACCTTTTCCTTCAGGGATTTCGCCTCCGCAAAGCAAGCGGGCTCCCTGAAGAACGCTCCTGCAAACCTGACTATGCAACTGCTCACGAAGATCGGGGCGAGCCATCGGGCCAATTTCAACAGCGCGATCAAAAGGATCACCCATCACAGCAGATTGCATTCGTTGTAACAGAAGCAACTCAAACTCTTTGATGACTGAAGAATCGACTATAAAACGCTTTGCTGAAATGCAGCTTTGACCACAGTTGAGAAGACGAGCCGCTGCACAGATGGCAACTGCCTGTGAAATATCGGCATCATCAAGGACAAGGTAAGGATCACTGCCACCGAGCTCCAGCACGCTTTTTTTAAGGGCTCTGCCGGCCTTTGCGCCAACAGCACGTCCTGCCGCAGTACTTCCTGTCACTGATATACCCTGAACAGCAGGATGCTCAATCATCAAGGCTGTCATAGAATCAACTTCCTCAACAGCAACATGAACCGTTCTATAGAGATGTTCTGGAAATCCTGCTTCACGAAACAGCTTTTCAATGGCAATGGCTGATCCGGTAACACTCGGAGCGTGCTTGACAATAATACCATTACCAGCCATTATTGCCGGTGCCGCAAACCGAAACACCTGCCAAAAGGGAAAATTCCAGGGCATAATGCCAAGAACAAGACCAATTGGCTCACATTTCACCACTCCCCGTATGCCTTCATCAAGATCACTTTTTTCCGGTTTCAAAAATGACGCTGCATTGTCGGCATAATAATCACAGACCCATGCACACTTTTCAACCTCAGCTACCGCCTGCGCAAGGGGTTTGCCCATTTCACGGGTTATCAGCGCTGCATGACGATCTTTCTGGAGACGCATGAGCGCAGCAAGACGCCTCATCAACACACTGCGGTCAAGAATTGACACTCTTTTCCATAACAGCGCATCACGCAGGGATACCTCTAAAATTTCTTCGATCTCGCCGGATGTCATCGTCTGATACTCGGCAATCGGCTCTTCAGTCGCAGGATTAACGGTAATGATCATGAGGCATAACGGTCCGTGATGAAAAAAATTAATCTATGCTTTCATAAATGGCAAGATAACTATCGTAACGGTCGGGATCAATACTGCCGGACTCTACCGCTTTCATAATTCCACATTCCGGCTCAACAGTATGAGAACATGAGGAGTAGCTACACTCCGGCATCCATAAAAGAAACTCCCTGAAATAGAATCGAAGATTATCGCGTGTAATGCCTGAAAGATTGAACTCCCTTATCCCGGGTGTATCAATGATATAGCCACCTCGAGGCAGGGCAAGCATAACAGAATTGGTCGTTGTATGTAACCCTTTTCCCGTTTTCATATTTGTTTCGCCGGTACGAAGCCTCTCCTGGCCGAAAAGCTGATTGATCAATGTTGATTTACCAACCCCGGAATGCCCACTGAAAGCAGAAAGTTTTCCCTTCAACACTTTCTGAAGCGCCTTCATGCCACGCTGTTCTTCAGCGCTTGTATAAACAATTCGGTATCCAAGAGCATGATAGGGCTCCATCAACTCACGAGTTTCCTTCACATCATCAAGATCCATTTTGTTGACCACAATCACCGTCTCCATCTGTTCGGATTCCGCAAAAACAAGGTAACGATCGATCAACCGGGTGCTGAGTGGAGGATCAATCGCCGAAACAACAACAACCAACTGATCAATGTTGGCGGCGATGACCTGAACCTTCTCCTTGCTCCTGTTTCGGCGAACATCCCTTTTTCTTGTCAGCGCACTGTGACGAGGCAGAACAAGCGTAATTGCCGCTTCGGACAACGCCGTTCCGGTTTCAATCATTTTCAGCTCAACCCTGTCACCCACAGCAACAAGCGATGAATCCCCGTTCTCTGTTTTCGTGCCTGGAAAGGTACGGCACCGATACCTGGTTCCGTCATCGGAAACAACAATATAAGAGGCGCCAGAAACCTCCATAACCAACCCGACTGGAACTTTTTCCTGATCATTTTTCATACTTACGCGACACTCAATCCTTTATTTGTATTCAAACCAGACTATCCGATATCAGCCAGAGCGAAACGATCGTGGTACTGACGCAGATAACACTCCCGTATCATGGTGTGCTCTGCTTCCCGCAACTGACCGTCCTGCTCAACAAGAGTAAATGCGGCAGACCTTGCCAACTGCATGATAGTATAATCCGCGTTCAGATCGGCAATTCTCAAGCCGCTCAACGAACCGGACTGCTCTTTTCCAAGAATATTTCCCACGCCTCTTATGCGCGCATCAATTTCTGATATGGCAAAACCGTCATTGGTTGACTCCATTGCCCCAAGCCGTTCGCGAGCATCCGCTGTCAATTTGGCATAGAGCAGAACACAGATGGAAGGGTACTCTCCACGACCAACCCGCCCCCTGAGCTGATGCAACTGAGCCAGACCAAACCGCTCGGCATGTTCAATAACCATAACGGTTGCATTCGGCACATCAACCCCAACCTCAATGACCGTCGTGCAAACAAGCAGATCAATGTCACCTCGCCTGTACTGTTCCATAACATTATCCTTCTCATCCGGGGTCATCTGTCCGTGAATCAGACCGAGTCTGAGATCGGGAAACACTGCTGCAGAAAGCTCATGATAACTTTCAATGGCCGCTTTCAGATCCATCTTTTCAGACTCCTCAACAAGCGGATAAACAATATAAGCCTGCCTTCCTGCGGCTATCTGTGAACGGAGAAGTTCATACACCTTCAGCTTCTCCTGTTCAGACTTCAGGAAAGTTTTGATCTCCATTCTCCCGACAGGCTTTTGGCGAATCACTGAAACATCGAGATCGCCGAAAACACCCATTGTAAGGGTTCTTGGAATGGGTGTGGCTGTCATAAGCAACACATGAGGATGTTTAGCCTTCTCCTGGAGAGCTTTCCGCTGTAACACCCCAAAACGATGTTGTTCGTCAATAATAACCAGTCCAAGATTGGCATAAACGACACCATGTTCAATCATGGCATGAGTGCCTACAACAATATGCAGATTTCCGGAACTGAGAGCTTCCAGAACATTCTGACGGGCTTTTTTCCCCTGCTTTCCTGTCAGAATCCCAACGTGCAAGCCAAGAGGCGTAAAATAACGTTTCATGACAAGATAGTGTTGTACGGCAAGAATTTCGGTCGGCGCCATAAATGCTGCCTGAAGCTTATTGTCGACAGCAAGAGCCATCGCAAACATTGCCACAATAGTCTTTCCTGAACCAACATCTCCCTGCAGAAGCCGGTTCATCGGGCTTCCGCTTCTGAGATCGCGATAAATATCACGCACAGCATTTTTCTGGTCATCGGTTAACGCATAAGGAAGACTCGCATAGAGCTTTTGGGTCACATCACCAGAGTGGGTGAACTTTACCGCTGCTTTATTGCGTCTGATTTCGCTATGGCGAAGGGCAAATAAAAGCTGGGCATAAAAAAGTTCCGTCCATTTCAATCGGTAACGGGCCTGATCAAGTCTTTTTTGAGATGAAGGAAAATGAATCTCACGATATGCTTCGGAAAGTAACAGTAAACCATGATCAGCAACCATTGACGGGGTAAGATTTTCGCACTGACCCGGAACACACTGTTCAAATGCACGGGCAATAAGAGTGCGCATCTGCTTTGAACCAAGATTTGCCTGTTTCATGGCCTCAGTCGTCTGGTAGATCGGAATAATCTTTCCCGTATTATAGAGTTCAAAATCGCTGCACTGATCTTCACGAGCCTGATGTGCCTCGGAATCAAGACGATCATAATCGGGATGCTGCATCTGCGCTTGACTGCCGAAATAGCTCACTTTCCCATAGACAGCAAGCGATTCCCCCTGAACCACGCTTCGAGAAAAATACCGAACACCTCTGAACCAGGTAAGTTCAAGCACACCGGTCGCGTCACCCAGCCATGCCTTAAACCGCGCTTTGCCGGGCAGATCACCTTCAAGCTGCGTTTTGATCACTGTACCAACAACCGTTACCGTTTCACCATCAGCAAGAGTTCCAATGCTTTTCATGGCGCTACGGTCAAGATATCGACGTGGATAGTAATCAAAAAGATCATCAAGCGTCACAATACCTGCCTCCTTCAGTATCGATGCCTTTTTTATTCCTACCCCTTTCAGGTATGTGACTGAGGTCGCTCCGGTCATATTAATGGTTGTAACTGGATTGAAATTCTT